>CAZCPH010000550.1:0-2451 GCA_964500105.1 uncultured Mariniphaga sp.
GTGCAGGTGATTCTGGAGCCGGGTAGCGCCATCGCCTGGGAAACCGGCGTGCTCATTTCCACGGTTCAGGATGTGGTGGAGCACAAAGGTGTTAAAACGGCTATTCTCGATGTGTCGTTTACCGCCCACATGCCTGACACGCTGGAAATGCCCTACCGCCCGAAAATTTTAGGAGCTTCTGATCCAACGGAAAACAGCAAATACCTTTACCGCTTGGGCGGGGTGAGTTGTCTGGCCGGTGATTTCATGGAAGTTTACGATTTTGGTCATGAATTGAAACCCGGTGACCAGTTGATTTTCAAGGACATGATTCACTACACCATGGTAAAAACCACCATGTTCAACGGCGTGAACCATCCGGCCATTGCCATATGGACCGAAGAAAACCGGCTGAAAATTGTGCGTATGTTTACGTATGAAGATTTTAAGGGAAGGTTGTCGTGATAATTCAGACACAAGATTTAGTGACACAAGTATCAGGACTACATTTTTGTCTTGACACTTGATAATCATTATCTTAACACTAAAAACTACTATCATGAAAAATGATTTCAGCAAAGTACTAATCTTTCTTTTTTTGGGATTATTTTCAACATCGGTATATTCACAAATCCAAACCAATGAACGCGCCCGCTGGTTTACCGATGCCCGGTTTGGCATGTTCATCCACTGGGGAGTTTACAGCGGCGCCGAAGGTTTCTGGAAAGGTGAAAAACTGCGCAACGACAACGACTACGCCGAGTGGATCATGTACCGCAACCGCATTGACCGGGAAGAATATGTGACGCTGCTCGACCGATTCGACTGGGACGAAATTGACCCCGAAAAATGGGTAATTCTGGCCAAAAATTCAGGAATGAAATATGTCACGCTCACTGCCAAACACCACGATGGTTTTGGATTGTGGGATAGTCAGGTAAGTGATTACGATTTGGGGAACTATACCAATCCGAAACGCGATATTGTAAAAGAACTGGCTGATGCCTGTAAAAAACACGGAATAAAACTGGGGCTGTACTATTCGCACTGGATTGACTGGGAGCATGAATATGGCTGGGATCATACCATGGAAATTAATGGCATTGCACCGGAAAAATACGACCTCTACTGGCAGGAGAAAGTTATTCCGCAGATCAGGGAACTGCTTACCAATTACGGTGAAATCGGGCTGTTCTGGTTCGACATGTGGATTCACCATTCAGAAACAGTGGTTACCAAAGAGCAGTTGCTTCAGTTGAAAGGACTTATCAGGGAATTGCAGCCCAACTGCCTTGTCAATTCACGACTGGGACTTTCCGTTGAGGAAGATCCTGATGTGGACTTCAAAACGCTGGGCGACAATCAGCTGGGAAGCCAAAAGGAAGATTTCCCCTGGCAGTCGCCGGCAACGGTGGCCCATTCGTGGGGATTTCATACAGCAGACACCGAATGGAAATCAACCACCACCCTGCTGAAATCGCTCATCAACAACGTTAGCCTCAACGGCAATTTTATGCTGAATATCGGTCCACGGGCAGATGGTGATGTGCCTTTCGAAATTTCACAACGTATGCTGGAAATGGGCAAATGGTTAAACGTAAACGGTGAATCCATTTACGGAGCTGAGGCATTCGATTTGGACAAGAACCTGCATGACTGGGGAAAAATAACCTGCAAAAAGGAAGAGAACAAAACAAAACTATACCTGCATGTTTTCAACTGGCCGCTGAACAAGAAATTAAGCGTTACCGGTATTTCCGACACTCCACAAAAGGTTTATCTGCTGGCCGACAAACAACAAAAACCAATTCCTTTTGACCATTCAGGCGTTTTCACTCAACTTGATTTACCGGTTGCTGAGCCTGATCCGTACATTTCGGTAGTGGTTATGGAGTACAGCAGATATCCTGAAACAGCACAAGACCTTGTGGCCAAAACCACTGATGGCGGTTTTTCGCTTACGGTCCGGAACCTGATGTATTCAGAGGAAAAAGTAAATATCCAGTCCAAAAGCAGGAGAGGTACCATTCCTGAACATTCAATTATTTCCGGATCTCAAAAATTGAAATGGAAAATTTACACAGACGAACCCGGAATAAAATCAGTGGATGTCTCCTACAGTTTTCAGGGCAACAAGCCGGGCGGAAAACTGGCTGTCTCCAACGGCACTTCCAGACTTGAACATAAAATTGAAACCACCGGAAAAACAGTGGGTGAACCCAATTCAGACTGGATCATCAACAATTTCAGATCGCTGCGAATCGGGGAAATGCATTTCCCTGAAAAAGGTTTTTATGAAATTGAACTGGAAATCGATCCGGAGAAGAAAGAACAAGTTGATTTTCAGTGGATCTGGTTAAAATAATGACTGTGCCAGGGGCTACGAGAGTTATCAACAATTGTTAATAACCGGGGTTAATACATGGTGAATACAAACCGCTAAAAATATTTGGTTCGAACAGGGTTTTTAGC
>CAZCPH010000551.1:0-2445 GCA_964500105.1 uncultured Mariniphaga sp.
TCAAAATCATTGCGGGAATCCTCAAAATTAATTTTTGCCCGGTTCAGTCGCGTTTCTGCTGTATTGAGCGTTACCATGTCGGGAATAATTTTGATGCGGGCAATCACCTGGTTTTTCTCAACCTTGTCGCCGGCTTCCACAAACAGTTCGTCAATAATTCCTGAAACCTGTGGTTTGATGTCGATTTCGAAACGCGGTACCACCGAACCTGTTGCCACCGTTTTTTTCACCACATCGCTCACAAACGGATTTTGGGTTTCAAATACTTCGGGTTTCTTTTTCGATTTGTTGTACAGGAAAAACAGGGTTCCTCCGAAAGCCCCGATTAAAATTACAATTCCTAAAATTCTGAATACTTTTTTCATCTCATTATTATTAAATTGTTTTCAATGGTATTCGATGGAATTCGCCATACAACGGTTTCACTTTTAATGAATGTAGCTGATGGCTCATTTCATGACTTCTTGTTTTTATTTGTTTCGTTTTCTGTTTTATTTTTCTTCTCTGATGGCGTCGATGGGTTTTATTTTAACAGCCCGGCGTGCGGGAATCATTCCGGCAAAAATTCCGGCAAAAACCAAAACAGTTAGTGCTGAAACGGCCATTTTGAAACTTACTTCGGGGCGCCGGAAAAACATTTCGTCGGAGCCGGTGTCCAGCGCCATGCTCAACAGTTCCAGTATTCCAACTCCCAGCGCCAAGCCAATGTAACCTGCCAAAACTGTCAGGAATACACTTTCCATTACAATGTGTAGCATCACTTTCCCGGGCGTGGCGCCAATGGCCCGCTGTATGCCAATCTCCTGGGTCCGTTCGCGGATAATCACCATCATGATGTTGCTGACGCCGATAATTCCGGCGAGCAGTGTACCAATGCCCACAATCCATGTGAGGATTTGAATGCCGCTGAAAAGGGCGTTGTATTTTTTCCATTCCACTTCGATGTTAAAAGAACCAATGGCCTGTAAATCGTCAGATGCAACGCTGTGCCTTTCTTTCAGCAGGGTTTTCAGCCGTTCTTCCAATTGGCTGACAGGAACTCCGGGCGTTGAGGTGACCGAGAAAAAGTGAACCACATCGCCCATATTGTAGGTACGCTGCATGGTGCTGAACGGAATCATAATGGCCTCATTTTTTTGCCCGCCGCCAATATTCATGCGCGTTTCGGGATGCACAACACCCACCACCTGGAAATAAACTCCATTGATTTTCAGGTATTCACCAATGGGGTCTTCACTCTTGTCAAACATCACCTCGGCCACCCGCTCGCCAATTATGCACACTTTCCTGTTTTGAAGGATGTCAATTTCATTGATTAACCGTCCTTTTAAAGGAGTCCACGGGTCAATTTTAAAAAAATCGGGATAATCGCCGTAAATGTTGAACGCTCCGGTTTTGTTGCCCCGAGCGGTGTTGTCTCCGCTGTATGAGTTTGGTCCGAAGAGGCGCGGTGAAAGGTATTCCACATCCTTCAGGTTTGCCCTGATGTATTGCATATCGGCATTTTTGTAATCCCAGCGCCTTCCACGCTGAAACCCTTTATGTGGCTTACTGGTGCGTTCGGTCCAGAAAAAGGCCGAATTGGTGGCCATAGCTTTTACGCCGTCCAGAATACCATTCTCCAAAGCTTTTCCTGCTCCTGACATGATGATGAGCATAAAAATACCCCAGAACACCCCGAAGGCCGTCATGAAGCTGCGCATTCTGTTCTTTTTCAGCGCATCGGTTATCTCTTTCCAAAGGTCTAAATCAAACATCTCAGTTTAAAGTTTCGAGTTTAAAGTTCAAAGTTTTTCTCTGATTCCTTTTCCCCTCCTTTGGAGGGGGTAGGGGAGGCTTTTTATTCATCCCTCAACGCCTCAATGGGTTTAATGCGCGCGGCACGTTTGGCCGGAATATATCCGGCAATGGCGCCGGCAAAAATCAGCAACATGGTTGCAGTTACGGCAATGTTTAAATCTACCGTGGGATTTCTGAATACCGTTTCGCCCGAGCCTCCGTTGGTTGCTGCCGAAGCCGCAAACTGCTGTTCCACAAAAAAGTTCAGTCCTTCCATCAGGCCGGTTCCTAAAACCAGTCCGATGTACCCGGCAATGGTGGTAATCAGAATTGCTTCCAAAAGTACCAGTCCCACTACCGAGGCCGGACTTGCACCAATAGCTTTGCGAATACCAATTTCCTTGGTGCGTTCTTTCACCACAATCAGCATAATGTTGCTTACGCCAACCACCCCGGCAATGAGCGTTCCTGCGCCAATAATCCAGATGAAAATTTTGATGGCTTCGAAAATGCGCATGGTTTGCAGGTAGTTTTCCAGTTTATTGTATGAACCCAGTGCAGCCCGGTCGGTAACATCAAATTTATGTTTACGGGCCAGCGCAGTGCGCACTTGTTCTTCAATGGCTTTGCTTTCTTCAATGGTTCCGGCGTTGATGGTCAGTGCAA
>CAZCPH010000552.1:0-2443 GCA_964500105.1 uncultured Mariniphaga sp.
AATGCCCGTATAATACTGACTTTCTTCAAAGGAAAACGGTACCGGTTCTGCTTCGTAGGTAGCTCTGCGGTGCTGACTGATGTACCAATCCATGCCCAGATAGCTGATATTCACAACTTTTACGTCGGTACGGACGCCTTCCACTTCCTGTACATACCACAGCGGAAAAGTATCGTTGTCGCCATATGTTAGCAAAATGGCATTGGGCGCACAACTTTCCAGGTAGTTAATGGCATAATCGCGTGTCATATACCGGTCAGAACGGTTGTGGTCGTCCCAGTTTTCGGTTGCCAGCACGCCAGGCACCAAAACAACCGAACCCAATGTAGCCAAAACTGCTCCGGGTATTCCCTTCAGCAGCTTTTTCAGCGCAGAAAATAATGCCGGAACAGCCAGCCCAATCCATATGGCAAAGGCATAAAACGAACCGGCATAGGCATAATCGCGTTCGCGCGGCTGAACAGGTGTCTGGTTCAAATAAACAATAATGGCAATTCCGGTTAAAATGAAAAGCGTCATCACCACCGCGAAGCCTTGCTTTCCTTTCCTGCTGTGATTGTACTGAAAAAACATACCGATTAATCCAAACAGCAGAGGCAGAAAATAATAGGTATTTTTCGACGGTTCATTTTTCATAAAATCAGGCAGTTGTTCCTGAGGACCGATTCTTGCCTCATCCAGAAACTTTATTCCGCTGATCCAGTTGCCGTTCATGAAATTTCCGTGTCCCTGTGCATCGTTCTGGCGTCCGGCAAAATTCCACATGAAATACCTGAAATACATATGCCCCAACTGGTACGTAACGAAAAAACGAAGGTTTTCGGTAAATGTAGGCTTCATCAGCGTTTTTACCTCACCGCCTTCGCGAATTCGTACAGGTCTTCCTTTTACATTTCCCCAGTTTTCATAAACCTCTATGTGCCTCGGATCGCTGCTGTACATGCGGGGAAAAACAGTTTCCATTCTGTTGTCATAAACCGTCTTCGAGGCTGAAGTGCCAGTTACTTCATACCTTCCGTTCACCTGACTGTAGTATTTCTTTTCGCCGGCACTGGCAATTGGAGGAGCATTGTAGTAAGGTCCGTAAAACAGTGGCCGGTCGCCATACTGCTCCCGGTTCAGGTAACGGCGCAGTGCAAAAGCATTGTCGGGGTGATTCTGGTTCATGGGCGGATTGGCATCTGCGCGAATCAGAATTAATGCAAAAGTGGAATAACCAATCAGAATAACAACAACTGCTGTAACTGCTGTGTTCCAAACCACGAGATTTCTTTGTCTGGTATAACGAATGGCCCACACTAGTCCGGCAGCAAGCAAGACTAAAAATGCAAGTATTCCGGTATTGAAGGGCAATCCCAACGTGTTCACAAAAAACAAATCGAAAAGGAACGCCAGTTTGGGAATGTCAGGAATCAGTACATACTGAATACCAACGAGGATTAATGCTGAAACCGCCAGCGCTGCAACTACACCCTTCCAGGAAAATTCATACTTTTTAAAGTAATAAACCAGGCCTATTGCCGGGATTGCCAGCAGGTTAAGCAAATGCACCCCGGTTGAAAGCCCCATGAGATAGGCAATCAAAATCAACCAGCGATCGGCATGTTTTTGGCCGGCTTCGTTTTCCCACTTTAAAACTGCCCAAAAAACGGCTGCGGTAAAAAATGATGAAAGGGCATATACTTCGCCTTCCACTGCTGAGAACCAGAACGAGTCGGTAAAAGTGAAAGCCAGTGCCCCCACCAATCCACTTCCCCAAATCGTAATTTGTTCTGCCTTTGAAAGGTTTTCCGGGAAAAGTTTCCGGGCAAGATGAACAATACTCCAGTAAAGTAACATTACGGTTCCGGCGCTTGCCATTGCCGACAGCAGGTTTACCATAAAGGCAACCTGCGATACATCGGATGCAAACAGGCTGAAAAACCTTCCCAGAATTATATGAAATGGAGCACCAGGTGGATGACCCACTTCAAGCTTGTAAGCGCTAATGATAAACTCGCTGCAATCCCACCAACTTGCTGTTGGTTCGAGAGTAAGTAAATAGGTGACGAAAGCAATGAAAAATACTACCCACCCCAAAATGATATTGATTGTTTTTCCCCGGTACATTGGCCTTTAAATGAATCTGGACAAATATACAGTTTTATGAAAACACCCCAACCCCGAAAGGAGTTAATCCAAAAGTAACAAAACGTCTATTCGGCAAAAAAAACAGGGCGAAAGCCCCGGAAAGGAAAAATTTTATATTTTTGCACCGTCTTTAACGAAAAGGCATATAATGATTGTCCCGTGGTGTAATTGGCAACACGTCTGATTTTGGTTCAGAAGAGTCCAGGTTCGAGCCCTGGCGGGTCAACACGGAATAACAGATAAAGCCCTGACAAATAACAATGTCGGGGCTTAATTTTTGGTTCTTACTGAAACTATACTGTAACAATTTCTG
>CAZCPH010000553.1:0-2441 GCA_964500105.1 uncultured Mariniphaga sp.
AGTAACCTGAATGCTTTTAAGACCAGATTTTCTTCCGGCGGACCTTCAACCGGCAACCCTGAAAATGAAATGCGTGTTTCGTTTGCTTCGGCCATTTCCAAAGCATCAGCAAGTTGAACCACCGGATAAAACAGGGTTTCCAGGTTGTGATAGCCATCTGGCCGTCTGGAAACCACATGCAATCCGATATTTATTTTCGCATTCGGAAATACAATCATCTTTTCCGTCTTTTTTCAAGCGGATTACACTTCGCTCAGCAATTCGTATTCTCTCGGAGAGCCGCAGGTGCAAATCAGGTTTCGGTCGCCCCAGGCGTTGTCAACTCTTCCAACCGGTACCCAATACTTGTTTTCTTTAACCCAGGGAAGCGGCCAGGCAGCTTTTTGTCGTGGATAGCTGTGAGACCATTCATCAGATGTTACCTGTCCGGCTGTGTGAGGCGCATTTTTCAGCACATTATCCTGCTTGTCAGCCGTTCCGCTTTCCACCTCCTTAATTTCATCGAAAATAGCATTTAGCGCAGAAATAAAGCGGTCCAGCTCCTGTTTCGATTCACTCTCGGTGGGTTCAATCATCAAAGTTCCGTGAACCGGAAAAGAGAGTGTGGGAGCGTGAAAGCCATAATCCATCAGGCGCTTGGCAATATCTTCCTCGGTTATTCCCGATGATGCTTTCAGGTGACGACATTCCAGAATCAGCTCGTGTCCAACCCGGCCATTTTCGCCGGTGTAAAGCACGCCAAAATTTTTCTCGAGTGCTTTGGCAATATAATTGGCATTCAGAATAGCTATCTGTGTAGCTTTGGTCAGCCCTTCTGCTCCCATCATTTTTATATACCCGTAGGTTATGGGCAGTACCGAAGCACTACCCCACGGAGCAGCTGCAACTGCATTTATTCCAACATGTCCGTTATTCATAATGGGGTGCGACGGCAAAAACTTCACCAGATGGCTGGCTACAGCAATTGGGCCAACACCCGGACCACCTCCGCCGTGCGGAATTGCAAAAGTTTTATGCAAATTGAGGTGGCAAACATCAGCGCCAATAATTCCAGGTGTGGTGAGGCCAACCTGGGCATTCATGTTTGCGCCATCCATATAAACCTGTCCGCCGTTTTCGTGAATTATACGGCACATTTCAACAATTGACGATTCAAAAACCCCGTGGGTTGACGGATAGGTAACCATAAATGCAGAAAGCGTGTCTTTGTATTGTTCTGCTTTTTTGCGCATATCCTCAAGGTCGATGTTTCCTCGCTGATCGCACTCTACCACAACCACTTTCATACCTGCCATAACGGCGCTGGCGGGATTTGTTCCGTGTGCAGAAGAGGGAATCAGCACCACATCGCGCTGGTCTTCTCCACGGTTTTTATGGTATTCGCGAATAACCATCAATCCGGCATATTCACCGGCAGCTCCCGAATTGGGCATCAGACTTACATCGGCCATGCCGGTTATTTCCGCCAGGTCGCGACGCAATTCCTCCATCATTTCCTGGTAACCCCGCGCCTGATTTTTAGGTACAAACGGGTGAATTCCGTTAAATTCAATCCAGCTCAACGGCAGCATTTCGGTAGCAGCATTCAGTTTCATGGTGCACGAACCCAGTGAAATCATCGAATGGGTGAGCGAAATATCTTTGTGTTCCAGCCGCTTAACGTACCTCACCATTTCCGTTTCTGAACGGTAAAGATTAAACACTTCCTGCTCCATAAACCCGGTTTGTCTGGCAAATTTCGGGTCTGTTTCATAACCTTTCGGATATTCATGCACAACCGACCAGGGCAGGTTTGCCGCTTTGGCAAATACTTCCAGAATCCAGGTCATGTCTTCGCGGTTCGTGGTTTCGTCGATACTAATTCCAACTTCACCATTTTCAAAATACCTGAAGTTCATCTCCAGTTCCAGCGAAAGCCATTCAATATCTTCACGTTTTACATGTTTTGGCAGTGCCAAACGAATGGTGTCAAAATAATGGCTGTTCAGTTGTTTATACCCCAGCTTTTCAATCTCTTCGGCCAGAAAAGCAGCTATATTGTGAACACGGCCTGCGATGGTTTTAATTCCTTCGGCACCATGATAAACGCCAAAAAAGCCAGCCATGGTAGCCAACAAAGCCTGGGCTGTACAAATGTTCGATGTAGCTTTTTCGCGTTTAATGTGTTGCTCACGGGTTTGCAGTGCCATGCGCAGTGCACGGTTTCCATGCACATCTTTTGTAATTCCGATAATCCGTCCGGGCAAATAGCGTTTAAAGTCTTCATGTGCAGCAAAGAAAGCAGCATGCGGACCGCCATATCCCATGGGAACGCCAAAACGCTGGCTGTTACCAAACACAATATCGGCTCCCCACTCGCCGGGAGGCGTCAGCAATGCCAGAGAAAGCAAATCGGTTGCAACAGCAACTTTAATTTCTTTTTCGTGCGCGTTTTTCACCAA
>CAZCPH010000554.1:0-2427 GCA_964500105.1 uncultured Mariniphaga sp.
TGTGTTCCTTCTTTCGAAAAAACAGGTCGTTGCCGAACGATGATCTGATAATCTTCGATCAGTCTTTTCAATTGCCCGCCAATACTTTTGTTTCCCAAAGCCGATTCAATTTTGGGTTGTGTATTTATTCCGCCTGAAATGGCACTTAAAATTGAAAAATAGGTGGCATAATTTTTCCCAAATTCTTCAATGAGAAGATTTTTCCCCTCATCAATAACAAATGAATTTTCGCGGGCTATAAACTCAATCATATCATCAACACTCAACCTTCCGCCGTCGCAAAACAATTCTACATACTTTGGAATACCTCCGGTAAAAGTATATAATGCCAGTAAATCATCATTAGTATATTCAGGATAATAATCATGCATGATTTTAGTTAAAGTAGCTGTATCAAAAGCAGTTAATTTGATTATATTATCTGCTCTGCCAAACAACGGCTCTTTTGAATGTTGAAATATCTTTTGCATTAAAGAATATACTGAACCACTGATTATTAAATTTAAATGCGTTTTTTTCCTGTAGCTGTCCCAAATATTCTGCATTTCGCTGAAAACAGCTTCATTGATGTTGTAAAATTCCTGAAATTCGTCAATGACAAGATTGAATGAGCGATGCGTAGCAAGTTCCATCAGGTATTGAAACAACGACCTGAATGATTGAATCCCTTCCGGAACAAAAGTATTTAATGAACCGGCAATAACCGGAGCAAATTCAGCACAAAGTGAGGCTTCGTTTTTGCGTCCCACAAACAGATAAACAGTCGGAGAGTTTTCAACAGATTTCATAACAAGGCTTGTTTTGCCAATTCTCCTTCTGCCGGTAACTACTGTCATTCGTGAAAAATCATCGAACGAAAGGTTCCGGATTCGCTCCAATTCTGCAAGTTCATTGACTCTGTTATAGAATTTCATACCTCGTTAATCTGTTTTGTTACAGCCATAATAGTTACGGCTGTAACAAAGTTAAGCAATAAGCTTCAAATAAACAAATACAGTCTTAATACATGCTGACTAATACAAAAATCCAAATAACCAAATGGGAACTTTATTCCCAACACCTGTTTCAATATCGTCCAGTGCAATGAGGTATTTTTCCAAATGTTTTACCTGTGAGGATTTTTTTCCTTTCCCTCCAACTTCAACGGTATAATCATTGAAAATAAAATCTCCTTCTTTCGGTGAATTGACTTCCAGACCGGCATTAATCATTTGATTAAAAACAAACGTTTCACGAATGTTCCCAATTTCTGGTTTTTCCTTTAGAGCATAAGCAAGATTTGTATTCTCCAAGAATATTTTATCAGGTTTCTGCAAAGTGGAAACCCCTTTTCCATCTGAACTTAACGTGTTTAATAATCTGGCATCTTTTAACTGGTAAATGTACTGATAAACGCTGTCGCGGCTTAAATCAAGTTTCCGGGCAAGGGCAGCGATGTTTGGCTTAAAAGGTACAGATTCTGCAATTACACCCAATAATTTTTTCACCTTATTGGCAGTACCCGGGTTATAAGCGGCAATATGGGCTAAATCAGACTCTATAACGGTATTGATTATCTGATTCAATTTTAAAAAATAGGTATCATCACCTTCAATAAAAAAGGGCAAATAACCAACTTCCAAATATTTACGAAAAGCAGGAAGTGGTCTTAATTTGTTCGTGATTATCCGGCTTACATCAAGGTGATTTTTTATAATATCTTCGATACTTACTCTTTCAAAATCTGCATGACCGGCAAATTGTAAAAATTCCCGAAAAGACAACCCCGCCAATGTATAAGTTACAACCCTTCTGCTCAAATCAGCTTCACCCCTGTAAATATCCAAGGCTGATGAAGCGGAAAAAATAATTTGCATGTCCGGAAATCCATCGTAAATATTTTTTAGTTCAACTGACCAGTTTTTATACTTATGAACTTCATCGATAACCAGAATTTTACCTCCCTGCTTATACCAGTCACTGGCTGTTTCGAGCAGGGTATGACTATAAAACCAGGTATGGTCGGCTGTAACATACAAAGCAGTTGAAGGCAGTCCCAGGTCATACTTAAGATATTGTAATAACAATGTAGTTTTACCTGTTCCGCGCATACCTTTTACAGCAATCATCCGTTGATTCCAGTTTATTTCCTTATGCAGATATCGCCTGAAGTCATTTTTTACCGGTCGCAACAAGTTTTCCTGAAATTCAAATAGCATATCCATTTATGTCGATTTTATTCGACAAATATAATTGTTTTATGTCGATTTTACTCGACAGAAACAAATTTAATTCTTTCAAATTGATGCTTGATAGATCTGAATTTGTACTCCAATTCGCCGGGATACCGGTTAATTCTGAATAATGTGCTGTTCCCGGCAGCGAAGAAGAAAAAAAGGGAAACGTAAAAAAAGCCCCGGCACTGCCGGAGCTTTCTATAATTCTGTA
>CAZCPH010000555.1:0-2419 GCA_964500105.1 uncultured Mariniphaga sp.
CAAATTCCCCAAATTGCCCGGTTGGGAAGCGCTGGAAGTGAATTAACTTCCCCGAAAGTAAATTTTTAAAAGGGTCTTAACCAGTTTAAAGCAATCAAATAAATTCAATGGAAAAACACCGAATGATACCCAAAGGAATTGTATGGCCGTTTATTTTGCTTACTTCCCTGTTTTTTGCATGGGCTATCCCCAACAATTTAACAGATACCATGCTGGCAGCCTTCAAACGAATCATGAGTCTGACCGACTCCAAAACCGCCTGGATTCAGCTGGCCTGCTATCTGTTTGGTTATGGTGGCTTTGCCATTCCGGCGGCATTGTTCATCAAAAAGTACACCTACAAATCGGGCGTTATGCTCGGACTTGGTTTGTATGCCATGGGTACGTTCATGTTTTATCCGGCAATGCTGCTGGCAGGAACAAATATCAACCTCAGTTTCATGATGTTTCTGCTGGCTCTGGTCGTTCTGTTTGCAGGACTCTCCATTCTGGAAACTTCAGCCAACTCTTACGTTTATGCCATTGGCCCGGAACAAACCGGCACGCAACGTTTGAATTTTGCCCAATCGTTTAATCCGTTTGGAGCCATAACCGGTGTTGTTCTGAGTCAGGTTTTTGTTTTATCGCAACTGAATACGCTCAGCGCGGAAGAGCGGGCGACGTTGCCTGCTGACGAACTGATAAAGATTCAAGGCATGGAACTGAATGCTGTCACAACAACCTATATTGCCCTGGGACTGATCATGGTAATCATTCTGCTGGCTATCTTTTTCACCAAAATGCCCTATGCAAAAGAAGAAAATAAGACGCTTGATCTGAAAGGAACATTCCAAAGGCTGATTAAGAACAAGAACTACGTTTGGGGAGTTGTTGCCCAGTTTTTTTATGTGGGTGCCCAAATTGCAGTCTGGTCGTTCATTATCAGGTATGCCATGCAGCAATTGCAGCTGGATGCTTTGGTTTCCGATTTGGGGAAAAATGCTGCTCCCGGAGATATTATTGATCGCTTACGGAACATTGAACCTCTGGCGGCCGGGTTTTATAACTTTACCGAAATGCTTGGCATAAAAGCATTTTTACCACGCACCGCCGAGCAGGCTGGTGCCACTTACTACATTTTGTCGCTGATTCTGTTTGTGCTTGGCCGGTTTCTCTTTACCGGACTGATGAAATACTTTAAACCCCGTACGTTGCTGACAACACTCGCTGTATTGGCAGTTGTTTTCAGTCTGGTTACAGTTTATGGCCAGGGATGGATCGGAGTTTATGCACTCATCGCCATTTCGGGCTGTATGTCGCTTATGTTTCCAACCATTTACGGACTGGGAATTGCCGGACTTGGAGAAGACACAAAAATTGGCGGAGCCGGAATGATTATGGCCATTGCAGGTGCAGCTGTTCTCACGCAAATTCAGGGCATTGTTTCCGACCAGGTGGGAAGCATTAAACTGGCCTTTTGGGTGCCGGCAGTTGCATTTATAATTATCGCTTATTACAGTGCAATTGTGAGCCGAAAAAGAAAACCGGAAATCACCGGATAAAACAAGCACAGACTTTTGTTGTTATAACCAGTGAAAATTTGAATTGAAATTCATGTTTAAACGGTTAAAAGAAAAGTGGAACATCAAAAGTAACGTTCAACTGGTCGTCATTCTTATTATTTTCTCGGTAACCGGAAGTGCCTCTCTGATTGTTAGAAAATATGTTTTCGAATGGCTGGGAATAACACCCGATACCAGTTTGTGGATAAAAGTTCCGCTTTATGTACTGATTATTGTTCCGGCTTATCAAGTCCTGTTTCTTGTTATCGGAACCCTGCTTGGGCAGTTCAGATTTGCCTGGGAATTTGAAAAAAAAGTTTTTTCGCGTTTTAAATTGAAGAAATGAACAGTTTATTTATTACTGTAATCGTATTGTTTATGAACATGTTATCGGAGCAAAACAAACAAACAGAGCTGGCAACCCTTGGCGGCGGTTGTTTCTGGTGTACAGAAGCAGTTTTTCTGGAAATGAAAGGGGTGGTAAAAGTGGTTCCGGGTTACAGTGGAGGCCATATTAAAAACCCTGCTTACCGTGAGGTTACCACCGGCCGTACAGGACATGCCGAAGTTGTACAAATTACTTTCGATCCTGCCGTAACCAGCTTTTCTGAAATTCTGGAAGTATTCTTCATGACACACGATCCAACCACACTGAACCGGCAAGGAAATGACATTGGGACACAATACCGGTCGGCAATTTTTTACCACAACGAGGAACAGAAAAATAGTGCTGAAAATATAATTGCCCTGTTTGAAAAAGAGAAAGTTTATGATGACCCTATTGTTACCGAGGTAACACCATTTAAAAACTTTTACCTTGCAGAAGATTACCACCACAACTACTTCGCCCGGAATAAAAACCAGCCTTATTGCCAGTT
>CAZCPH010000556.1:0-2409 GCA_964500105.1 uncultured Mariniphaga sp.
GCTAAAAACCCTGTTCGAACCAAATATTTTTAGCGGTTTGTATTCACCATGTATTCACCCCGGTTATTAACAATTGTTGATAACGCGCAGATTAGTTGATGAAGCTCAAAGCCTTTTCAATTGCAGCCTGAATGCCTGCTGCATCTTTCCCGCCTGCTGTGGCATAAAAAGACTGACCTCCGCCGCCGCCTTTTATTTCGCGGCCTGCTTCGCGTACAATTTGTCCGGCGTTTAAACCTTTGTCTGCAACCAGGTTTTCCGAAATCATAATGGTGAGGTTTGGTTTCCCCTCAATGTCGGCTCCCAGAACCAGGTACAGGTTCTCTACTTCATTTTTTAACTGAAAAGCCAGGTCTTTCAACATGGCTGCATTGTCCACATCCACCTGGTCGGCGATAATGTTAACCCCATTTTCTGTTAAAACTTTGCTTTTCAGGTTAGCTTTTAGAATTTTCAGACGTTCGCGACCAAAAGCTTCAATTTTTTTCGACAGTTCGGTGTTTTCTTTGAGCAGGCTCATAACACTGGCCAGTATATCTTTTGAGCCTTTTACCGTTTCGCGAATATTTTTCAGCGTATTGATCTGGTCGTTTACATACTTTTCGGCACGCTTACCGGTAATCGCTTCGATGCGGCGTACACCGGCTGCTATGGCGCTTTCCGAAACAATTTTAAACAAACCGATTTGCCCGGTGGCTTCCACGTGGGTTCCTCCGCATAACTCAACAGACTGGCCAAATTTTATTACCCGCACCGATTCGCCGTATTTTTCTCCAAACAACATCATGGCGCCCAGATCTTTTGCTTTCTCCATGGGCATTTCCCGGTTTTCTTCGCGTGATGTGTTATCCCGAATTTTCTCGTTAACCAGTGTTTCAACCTGTTCTATTTCCTCGTCGGTCATTTTTTGAAAATGGGAAAAGTCGAACCGCAGGTGATCGGAATTGACCAGCGAACCTTTTTGCTCCACGTGTGTGCCAAGTACTTCGCGCAAGGCTGCGTGGAGCAGGTGGGTGGCTGTGTGGTTGTTTGCCGTTTCCCTGCGTTTTCCCTGATTTACAACTGCCCGGAATGTCTCTTCAGGGTTTTCGGGCAATTTTTCGGTCAGATGAACGATGAGGTTGTTTTCTTTTTGGGTATCGAAAATGACTGTTTTAATTCCATCCTTTTCAATAAAACCAGAATCGCCAACCTGTCCGCCCGATTCGCCGTAGAACGGAGTTTGATCGAACACCAGTTGGTAATAGGTTTTCTTTTTCTGGGTTACCTTTCTGTATCTCGCAATTCGTATCTCAGCTTCTGTGGTGTCATATCCCAGAAATTCTGTCTGGTCAATTTTTCGTATTTCAATCCAGTCGCCGGTTTCCAGTTGCGCAGCATTGCGCGACCGGTTTTTTTGCTCTTCCATTGCCAGATTAAATCCGGTTTCGTCAACGCTTAACCCGTTTTCACGGGCGATAAGCGCTGTCAGGTCAAGCGGAAAACCATAGGTATCGTATAGCACAAAAGCATCATTTCCTGTAATTTGGGATTTTTCAGCCTGTTTGGTTTTAAGGATCATTTCATCGAGCAGTTTAATTCCTGTGGAAAGCGTTCTGAGGAAGGATTCTTCTTCTTCCTTCATTACTTTTTCAATTAACTGCTGTTGGGCAGCCAGTTCAGGAAAAGCATCGCCCATTGTATTTTTTAAAACTTCAATCAACCTGAAAATAAACGGTTCCCTGAAATTGAGGAAGGTGTATCCATAGCGAACTGCTCTTCGTAAAATCCGGCGAATAACGTATCCGGCTTTGTTGTTGGACGGCAGCTGGCCGTCGGCAATAGCAAAGGCCACAGCGCGAAGGTGGTCGGCAACCACACGCATGGCAATATCGGTCTTTTCGTTGGTCCCGTATTTTATAGTGCTCAGTTTTTCAATTTCAGCAATAATACTTTGGAAAATATCGGTGTCGTAGTTGGATGTAACGCCCTGCAGGGCCATGCATAACCGTTCGAAACCCATTCCTGTGTCAACATGTTTGGCCGGCAACTCCTGCAAACTGCCATCGGCTTTGCGGTTAAACTGTATGAAAACGAGGTTCCATATTTCGATAACAAGGGGATGATCTTTATTCACAAGCTCCCATCCCGGTTTTGCTGCGCGGTCTTTTTCGGGCCGCAAATCCACATGAATTTCTGAACAGGGACCGCAGGGGCCGGTATCGCCCATTTCCCAGAAATTGTCTTTTTTGCTGCCGTTCAGTATCCGGTCTGCGGGCAGATGATTTTCCCAGTAGCCGGCAGATTCATCATCGCGTTCAAGGTTGTCGTCGCTGCTTCCTTCAAAAACCGTGGCATAAAGCCTTTCGGCCGGCATACCCATTCTTTCAACCAAAAATTCCATCGCCCAGTCGATGGCTTCCTTTTTGA
>CAZCPH010000557.1:0-2164 GCA_964500105.1 uncultured Mariniphaga sp.
CCCCTGAAAACCACCAGAAAACAATATTAGATTAATGTTAAGGAGGAAGAAAAAACCACCAGCATTGAAAGAACTGATGGTTTCTATATAAATAATGTATGATTCGCTATTTCAAAAAGACTTCAATTACCGGAATTTCAACATTCGGCTTGTTTACCGGCAAAAGCAGGTTTACATCATTTTCACTTGTTTCCTGCTGCACCCAATGTCCGTAAGGTGCAGAAATTCTGATTTCAGATGCATCGTGTAAAAACTGCGCATATTTTATTTTGTCTTTGTAACCACGCAGAAGGAAATTCTGCAAAGGATAGTCGAGCAAATGAATGTAAAGTCTGTTGGTTTCCTGATTGTATGTTAGCATTGTATGATCAGGCACTTCAAACTGCTCGGGCGCCTGTGTGCATCCGTAAATGGATCGGCTGTTGAATTTCATCCACTCTCCCATTCCGGCCAGTGCTTCATCGGCACGATGGTCGAATGTTCCGCGCGCGGTTGGCCCAACATTTAATAATACATTGCCACCTTTGCTTACCGACTCGATAAGCAAAACCAGCAGCTGCTTGTTGTCTTTCCAGGTAAGTTCGTCGCGGTAGTAGCCCCAGGAGCCGGAAAAAGTCTGGCAGGTTTCCCAGGGAATCTTTTTGCCGTCAACTTCGGGCCAGCTTTGCACCTTAAACTGCTCGGGTGTGGTGAAATCCCATCCTCCCCAATAGTCTTTTAAATCGGCACGGTCGTTTACAATAATTTCGGGCTGAAGTTCCCGCACCATTTTCATCAGTTCCACCGAGCCCCAGTCGTCGCGGCCTTTCCCAAACTGTCCCGGGTAGGAGTAATCGAGCCAAAGAATGTCTATTTTTCCATATTTGGTCAGAATTTCGCGCACCTGATTTTTTAAAAATTCACGATAAACCTCCATATCGCGGCCTTCATTCAGTTTATCGTACTCTTCCTGCGTATTTGCGCTTTGCGGATGCACGCGGTCGATGGTAAATTCAGGATGGTGCCAGTCGATAAGCGAATAGTAAAAACCCACGCCAAGTCCTTCGGCCCGGAATGCATCGACCCACTCCTTAATAATATCTTTCCCGTAAGGAGTATTCATTATATTATAGTCGGTAAAATCCGATTCGAACATGCAGAAGCCTTCGTGATGCTTACTGGTAATCACCGCATATTTCATTCCGGCGGCTTTGGCTTTCTTTGCCCATTCTGTTGGATTAAACAAATCTGGATTGAACATTTCGAAATACTTTTGGTAATCTTCGTCCGAAATCCGTTCGCGCTTTTTCACCCATTCGTGGCGGGCAGGCTGCGCGTACAATCCCCAGTGGATAAACATCCCAAACCGGGCGTCGGTCCACCACTGAAGTCGTTCGGTTTTTTCTTCTTCGGTTTCGTCCCAGATTCGATTCTGGGAAAAGGTATATTGACTGAAAACTGCAGCCAACAATACCAAAAGTGCCAGTTTTTTCATTTTATATCGGTTTAAATTCTATTCTGTAAGAATGCCAAATTCAGCAATACCTGCCCTTCCACCTTCTTCTGCGGGCGAAATCGCTCTCAGTTTTACGTATCTTCCCGCTACAGGTTCAAATTCTTTCTTCTGCAAGATTGGACTGTTTTTAATGTTTGAAAACTCGCCGGATGAAACCGGATCACCCCAGTTTTTTCCGTCTTCACTCACAAAAAATTCATAGTTGAAAATGATACCCGGATTCCAGCGGCCCTGGTCAGGAAGATAGGTAAATCCTTTCAATGAAAGCATTTCGCCCAAATCGACAACAATATCCAAAGGTAATTCCCGATCGATATTCCATGCTGAATTTTCGTTTCCATCAAAAATGTGCTCCGTTTCGCTGATTAATGCAAAATCACCTGCAACCTTCCACTTTTCTTTTACCACATCGAATTGCTCTTCCACCACAGTGCTTGATTTCTCAGATGCCGGATCAACAACCACAGCCTTTATGGTTCCTTTCTCTTTCCACTCAAACTCGCCTTCATAGAGCGACGATGTTGCCGAAGGTGTTGTTCCGTCGAGCGTATAATAAATTTCCAGCCCTTCATCAAACGCCTTCATGGAAACCATTCCGATTTGATTCCGGGTAATTTTCGGTTCAATCAAAACTTTTGGGGCATAAAACACCTCAATATTGGAAATGAC
>CAZCPH010000557.1:2176-2403 GCA_964500105.1 uncultured Mariniphaga sp.
TTTGCATCTTCAATGGTCACCCGAAGTTTAGGCGCAAAAACATCCGGAAACCGTAAAATGCGCTTCCGGCCAATGGTGGTTTCGATGGCAACCAGCTGCCATTCGTTTTCAACCCAAGCTTCCAGCTTAAATTTTTTCACCCGCTGGCCCAAACGAATATCTTCCTGAATCAGAAAACGGTTCATCGCCACAGGCTGTTTAAAATTAATTTCAAGCGATGATTCTAT
>CAZCPH010000558.1:0-2402 GCA_964500105.1 uncultured Mariniphaga sp.
CGTATCAATAACTTCAAATCGGAAGGTAGAGGAGATAACGGCGGCGGAGGAATGGATATGGGCGGCGGTGAATTTTAACCCAACCGCTTCTTTTTTTGCTCTTCAAGGTATTCGCCGGCTGCTTCAACCTCTTTGTACCATTCTTCGCCATATTTCCGGATGAGCGGCTCTTTCAGAAACTGATAAAGTTTTGCCCGGTTTGCTCTGCCACATTCCCGCCCTGGCTTGCAAATCTCCAGATCCTGATAGTTTACCGCATCAAACCGTTTGTATTCCGTAATTCTTATGGGAAAAAGATGGCACGATACCGGTTTTCTGAAGGAGGTTTTCCCTTCAAAAAATGCTTTTTCGATGCTGCATTTTAAAATGCCGTTATCATCATAAAACGAATAGGCACACTGGCGTTTGTTTACCAAAGGAGTAACCAGGTCGCCATCACTATCGATCATGGAAAATCCCTGCTTTTTTATTTCTTCCCGGTGATTTTCCGGAAGATATTTTTCAAACGCCGGATAATCCCTTTCAATGATTTTTGCCTCTTCTGTAGTAAGTGGCGCACCGGAATCTCCTTCCACACAACAGGCGCCCTTGCATTTCAGCAAATCGCAGACAAAATATTCTCTGAATATGTCCTGACTGAGTATGGTGCGTCCGATTTCTATCATTGCGCAATGTTCTAAAAACAGTCATTCCCGCGGAAGCGGGAATCTCTGCGGAAATTGCTGGAGATTCCTGCCTGCGCAGGAATGATTTTGAACTTATTCTTTTATCAAATTTTTGCCGGTCATTTCTTTGGGAACTTCCAATCCCATTACATTTAACAGGGTAGGAGCCACATCGGCAAGAATGCCGTTTTCCAGTTTTACGTTGGTTTTGTCGTTGCTTACAAAAATGCACGGAACCGGGTTCAGCGAGTGTGCTGTATTTTCCGAACCATCCTCGTTTACAGCATTGTCCGCATTCCCGTGGTCGGCAATAATCATTATGTCATATCCGCCTTCCAGTGCAGCTTCAACCACTTCTTTGGCACATTGGTCAACTGCCTGGATGGCTTTGTAAATGGCTTCGTACACGCCGGTGTGACCAACCATGTCGCCGTTGGCAAAATTCAGGCAAACAAAATGGGCATCCTGGTTTTTCAGTTTCGGAACAATGGCATCTTTAATTTTCGGTGCCGACATTTCGGGCTGAAGGTCGTATGTGGGAACCCTCGGCGACTGCACCATAATGCGCTCTTCGCCTTCAAACGGTTCTTCGCGGCCTCCACTGAAAAAGAACGTTACGTGGGCATATTTTTCGGTTTCGGCAATTCGTATTTGTTTCAGGCCTGCTTTGGCAACCACATCACCCATGGTATTGGTTACATTTTCCTTGTCGAAAATTACATTGATGTCTTTAAAATCGGCTTTGTAATTGGTCATGGTGTACCACTGCAGATTCATGGTGTGCATTCCGTACTCAGGAAGATCCTGCTGGGTAAAAGCAATGGTGGTTTGGCGTAACCTGTCGGTGCGGAAGTTGAAGCAAATGACCACATCGCCTTCTTCAATTTTTGCCAGCGGATTTCCGTTTTCGTCTACCATAACAATGGGTTTCAGAAATTCGTCGGTTACTCCGTTGTCATACGATTCCTGAATAGCTTCCAGAATGTCGGTAGCTTTTTCACCTTTTCCCTGGGTGTATAAATCGTATGCCAGCTTCAGACGGTCGTAGTTTTTATCGCGGTCCATTCCAAAATAACGGCCAATGAGCGATGCAAACCGCGCATTGGTTGGCTTTAACGCGTCCAGGTCGTCTTTAATAAATCCATACCCTGAGCGCGGGTCAGTATCACGTCCGTCGGTAAGCCCGTGAATAAAGATGTTTTTCAATCCCATGTCGGTGGCAATCTGGCTAAGTGCAACCATGTGGGAGCTCAGCGCATGCACTCCGCCGGGGCCAATTAGCCCGATGAGGTGGACTTTTTTATTGTTTTCTTTGGCGTACGTATAAGCTTTTACAATTTGCGGATTGTTCCACAATGATTTGTCCTTTATGGAACGGGTTATTTTTACCATGTCCTGGTACAACACTCTGCCCGCACCAATATTAAGGTGACCAACTTCCGAGTTCCCCATTTGTCCGTCAGGAAGCCCAACATGTTCACCCGAGGCAAGCAGTTGCGAGTGCGGATATTTTTCCAGAAGTGAATCCATAAAAGGGGTGGGGGCCTGTGAAACGATATCGCGCTTTGATCCGTCGCCAATTCCCCATCCGTCGAGGATCATCAGTAATGTTTTTTGAACTTCAGCCATTGTATTTTATTTTTATTGTTTTTTTAAATTCTGAACAGACAAAAGTATCTTTTTTTTAATCAATTACGCAAAAATGGCTGTCAGCCTGAAAGGGATTTAACAAATTTT
>CAZCPH010000559.1:0-2401 GCA_964500105.1 uncultured Mariniphaga sp.
AATTACTGCCAGGATATATCGAAAATCTTTGTACTCATAAATGGTGGCAGAAACATAGGCCCGCGGTCCGCCCAACGATTTGGTTTTCCAAACAGTTTCGCCAGTCAGTTTATTCAGGGCCACTACGCTGGTTTCTGATCCGCCGGGAGAGCAAATCACTTTATCGTCCACAATCAATGGAGTTTCCGAATTTCCCCAAAGATGGTATTCACCTACAAATTCGTCGTCAACATCCACCATCCAGATTGTTTCCCCAGTTTCGCGGTTTATGCATGAAACCTCTCCGGTGCCACTTTGTACATAAATCCGGTCATTTTCAACCACCGGTGTACTACGGGTATCGGGAAACGACTGGTTCCACGACCTTCCGTAGGAAACCTGCCATTTTACATTTCCCTGTAAATCGATTGCAGTCAGGTAATCGAGGGTATCAATCATTCCGGTGGTATAAATCATATCGCCAACCAAAATGGGCGACGACCATCCTTTACCAATTCCTTCTTTTTCCAGAATAATTTCAGGACCGGTTTCAGGCCACTCTTTTAGCAAACCGGTTTCCGGGAAATTTCCGTCGCGATTGGGTCCACGCCACTGCACAGGTTGGGCATTCAGTCCCAAAGAAAACAGAAGAAAAAATGTAATAATTTGTACTTTCATAAATCGAACTGGTAATAAATTTTTAAATGGTGCGATAATTAATCTTTTTTGATTTTTGTTTAGACTCAAAAATATCATGGTGAAACCTGAAATCCTAACTTCTGCGATAAATAAACTGTTGAACACTATGAATAATGGTTTTATCCTTATTAAATGGAAATCAACCAATTACAGACTATTTTGTCTTGTATGCAATCAGAGTATTCCCGTGTCTTACATAAAGCCTTCCATTGTTGATTACCGGGTGTGCCCAGTGCTGGCCGGAACCCAGTTCCACACGGGTTTTGCTTACCAGATTAAATCCAGTGGGAGTAGCTTCGATGAGGCCAAGTTCACCGCGGTCACTGTATCCGTATAGCATACCGTCGGCATAAACGGTAACGCCTTTACCCAAATCGGTGGAAACATATTTTTCTTCACCTGTTTTCCAGTCCACGCAGCGCCACTGGCGGCTGTTATCGCCTGACCCGTACAGATAACCATCCACCAATACCATTCCGCCAATCCGGCTGTCGAGATGTTCGCTTGACCAGACTTTTTTTATACTGCTTCCATCGGCACTCAGTTCGAGCTTAACCCCACCCTGACCGTAACCACTGAAGCAGAAAAGGCCTCCATCTTGATAAATGGGTGTATTGGCATGAACCTGCCAACGGTTGGTATGCGGGTACGACCAAAGCATTTTTCCGTCTTTGGCATCGAGCCCGATAATATGGTCGGCCGTATGAGTTACCAATAACTTCCGCGCAGGAAGTTCCACCAAAAAGGGTGTGCAATAAGCCGAGAGTTCACCTTTCCCCGGTGATGTCCAGATCAGATTTCCATTAAAACGGTTCAATGCAACTACATTGTTTTTTTTGCCTCCTGGAGTCATGTAGATGATATCACCATCAATCACAGGAGTTTCGGTAACACCCCATTTGATGTTTTTGCCGTCAAAATCGGTTAAAGCACCTTTACGCCATTTGATTTCTCCATTGTGCGCATCCATGCAGGTTAAAACGCCGTGACCGGAGTAAATATACAGCAAATCGCCTGCAACTACTGGTGTGGAACGTGAACCCGGATAACTTTCATGAAATTCTTCACCGTAAGGAACTTTCCATTTCAATCCGCCAAACGTTGAAAGCGCATAAATATATCCCGTGGTTCCTTCCATTCCAGAAAGGTAAATCATATCATTGGCGAACGCCGGAGATGAATGTCCCTCTCCCAACCCATCAAAATGCCAGAGAATTTCTGGTCCAGAGGCAGGCCATTCTTTCAACAAGCCACTTTCATTGTAAATCCCGTTCCCGGCGGGTCCCCGCCATTTTGTCGGAACCTGGGCAAAAATCGACAATCCACTTAATATCAGAACAATAAAGAGAGCAACTTTTTTTCTGAGCATTGATTTCTGGTTTAAAATTAATTGCCTAAAAATAAAACCAATAAGTGAATTGTACAATTCAGGGGTCTAATTTATCACATGTCTAAATAGTGATATATGTTTACACTTTGTTAGGAAGTCGTTAACAAAAAAATGGGTGGAATTTTCAATTTACTAAATTAAAATGGAAACTTCTGAAATTTCAAAAACCCAAATACTTCTATAGTGTTCTGATTAATACGAAAAACAACAGTATAACCTTTAAAAATAAGATCCCGGACATTTGGGTCATCAAAATAGACAGATTTTCGAAATTGCCACGGATTTCTCTTAGCTTTTGCTATACGTTTCAGCAACTCATTTTTGAACTTACCT
>CAZCPH010000560.1:0-2400 GCA_964500105.1 uncultured Mariniphaga sp.
TTAAAGAAGTTCAGAACCGGCCTCTCTATTTTGTTCGTGAGTTTTATGAATAGCATTTACCACATAGCTGCTGCAAAAAACCTTTTTAAGGCGCTGATGCTCGTTTTGGCGCTGGTGCTGGCACTTTTGGCTCCAAAAGCAGCAGTTAATGTGGACGAACAATTGCATTATCCGCATGCAAAGAAAGTAGTCAATTGGTATTTTACTTTTGGCAACGACGAAGATTGTCTGCATACGCCGGTAACCAACCTGAAATTTTACGGACAATCTGTTGATAATTTTACCGCATTTGTGAACCGGATTTTTAAAATTGAGAATGAATTTCTGACAAGGCACTTTTCCGGGGCTCTTTTTTTCTGGCTGCTGGTGTGGTTTTCAGGCTTGTTTGCACACAGAATTACAGGCTCCTGGCTTATTTCTGTTTTAACCATTTTGGCACTGGTTTTTATGCCTCGTTTGGCAGGACAAGCTTTTGGAAATTTAAAAGATATTCCGTTTGCAGCCGGTTATATGGCTGGATTATTAATGATTTTTCAGTTTTTGAAGGAACTTCCGAAACCACGGTGGAGAACTGCTGTTTTGCTCGGTTTGGCCATTGCCTTTACCGTTTCTGTGAGGGCTGGCGGATTTATCCTGTTTGCTTATTTCGGACTTAGTGTCATTATATATTTTGTTTTAAAGCCTTTTTGCCTAAAACAAGTAGTTTCAACTAGACCCGTTTTTGTAAGGCTGATGGGCCAGGGTGCTGTCATTCTGGCTGTTGGTTATTTTGCCGGATTGCTGTTCTGGCCCTATGCCTTGCAAAACGTTTTTGTACATCCGCTGGAGAGCCTGAGCGTAATGGAGCATTACAAAGTGAGCATTCGTCAGCTTTTTGAAGGAGAACTGTTGTGGAGCACTCAATTGCCCTGGTATTATTTGCCCAAATGGATGCTCATTTCAACACCTCTTTTTGTTTTGGCCGGTTTTTTCCTGTTTCTGCCCGGGTTTTTCCGGTCTGCTTTTCGGAAGGAATTGAATTTAAAACGGCTTTTAAGCGAAGGATTTCTTTTGTTCGCTTTTGCATTTCCATTTGTTTACGTTATTGTAATCGATTCCAACCTGTATAGCGGAGTCAGGCAATTGCTGTTTATTTTGCCTCCACTTGTTATTATTTCAGTTATTGGAATATTCAGGTTTTTGGAATTTTTTCAAAAAAGAAGCAATACAGGTACTTATGTTGCGTCTGCAGGTTTTCTCTTTTTACTGATTTTTCCGCTGGAGCATCAGATAAAAACCTTTCCTGTTGACTATGTGTATTTTAATCCTTTGTTTGGCGGAAACAAAAAAGCCTGGAGCAATTACGAATACGATTATTACTTTCATGCATTGAAAGAGCCTGTTGATGATTTGATTGAACTTGCCGGCGATAAGGAAATTGTTGTTGCCATGAATTCCAATTTGTCCGTTTATTTCGATAAATATTCCAACATCAGATATGAATATACCCGTTTTTTGGAGCGCAGTTCGCTGGATTGGGATTACGGAATTTTTGGAATAAATTACCTTCACCCGTTTCTATTGAAAACCAACAGATGGAAACCAGAAGGTACTTTGAAAACATACTATCACCGGGGAAATCCGGTGGCTGTGCTGGTGGAACGTACAGATAAAACAGATTTTCGGGGAATTTCTGAAATAAAAAACGGAAATTTGCAACAGGCAGAGCGATTACTTGAAGCTGCTGTTGAGAAAGAGCCTGACAATGTTTGGTTGCATGTGCATCTGGCGCAGGTGAAACTTTCTCTGGGTGATGTTACAGGTTTTGAAAGCTGGTTGAAAAAAGGAATGGAAACATATCCTTATTTTGAGCCGTTTTATTTGATGGAGGCAACTTACCTGTTTGATAAAAAAAGATATCAGGAATCATTTTCGGTGTTGAACCAACTGCTGGAAATAAATCCGAGATATTTGCCTGCTGAAGAATTACTTGAGAAATTGAAACAGAAAGTGAATAGAAGTGAAATTTAAAAGTTTTTAAAAATGAAAGCATTAAAACGATTTTTGGCAACTGTTGTTGCAGGTATCCTGAGTTTCCCTTATTTGTTAATGGCTCAGGACGAGGGGACTTACATTGATAATCTTGGGGTTCAGGACAGCTCGTATATGGAGCAGGACTTGCTTGCTGAAGGAGCGAAAAGTTCTGGATCGGGTACAACCGTTATTATTATTGTGGTTATTGTGCTAGTAATTGCTGTTGTGGCATACCTTGCAAAAAAGAAGAAAAAATAACACAGAGAATAAGGTCCATTGGAAAAACCTGCCCGTTGGGTGGGTTTTTTTGTTGAAACAAGTCAGGGGAAAAGAAAAAAGGCAGCTTCTACAAGCTGCCTCAAAGCCATGAAAACAATTAAACAATGT
>CAZCPH010000561.1:0-1294 GCA_964500105.1 uncultured Mariniphaga sp.
AGACGGCCAGCTGGGGGTGGTTTTTAAATATTTAGTATAATTTTAAGAAAAAGCAAAAACCACCTCGTCTTCGTCTTACGACGAAGCCACTCCCCGTCTGGCTGCGCAGCCGGACAGGCTCCTGGCCTATAATTGGGCCGACCATGAGGAGAAATTCGTGCTCCAATGTATATTTTGTAGTAAAATTCAACTTTATTCGAAGGAAAATCCCGACTACGAACTTTCCCCTCCTTTTTAAGGAGGGGTCGCCGGGCCGTTGGTTCAGTGAGTCTTGTTTTTTAGGATCCGCTAGCCGGCGGAGAACTAAAAAATATCAGACGAACTAATCCCGCAAAGCCGGGAGTCATAGAAGGCCCGGCGGTTTATCCCTTTGGGAGGGGTGGTTAAAATGAAATACCAGAACCAGAACCAATACCAGCACAAAACCCTTAGGGAACTGCGTAACCCTAAGGGATTTGTTGTAGAGATTTGTTGTAAAACTTAACATCTTTAATTTTTCATTGGCCTTCGAATTTTTATCTTATCGAAGGTTAATTACTTTTATAGAAGCTCTTTTTTAAAACATACGAACTCAAAAGCATAATTTATGAAAAATGTGCTTTCATATTGAAAGTGAATAACCCCTTCCGACCTCCCGCCAGTTGACGGGGAGGAGAAGTCTCTTTTGGAGGATTTAGGGGGTCATTTTTTGTGAAGAACTTATAAGTGTACCCAACTTTTCTTAAAACGTTTGAGACAACCTCTTTAATCGGAGATAACGTGTTTTATCTTTTTTTGAACTCGATCTTCCACAGGCCGCGCAGTTCGTTCAGGGCATAACCTGTGGCCTGATCACCGGGATAGAGGGTTTGAATTTTTTTCAGCGTTTCAGGGGTAATCTCCTCAGCCGGTCCGTGGCATTGCAAACACGCCGGCATGGCCGTGAGAATGGGCTTGTACCAGGTGATTGTTTGCCGGGATTGCACCAGGGTGTCGTGCAGAATGGCTGGCTGCTGCAGTGCGGAATAGAAGGCCCACATTTCCTTGTCTGATTTGGTGTTCAGTCCGTTGTCGGGGTTCCGGTTTTTGCCGGTAACCCGCGAAATTTTGCAGTCGTATGCTGTGCTCAGGCTGTCTGTAAGCCCCGAAGCCTGCAGGTTGCAAAACTCAACAGCATAAAGGCTTCCGCCCTGTTGCATGGCGTTCGAAACATTTTGCAGCAAAACGGCCTGTGTCTGTTTTGAAATTTCATTGCCCGATTTTTGGTACCGGGCATAGGTTTCAGCATTCATCTGCTGTGCCGGTTTTTGTCCGC
>CAZCPH010000561.1:1359-2400 GCA_964500105.1 uncultured Mariniphaga sp.
GATGAGCAGTAAAGCAACAATCGTCAGATTTGACAGCACAAATAGTCGGTTCATGGTTGTATTTTTTAGTGATTATTTGCAGAAAGTACGAATTTTTGCCCTCATCAGGTTTCAGTTAAACCGGAATTTTGTTTTGGGAACTTTTCATTTCAGGTGGTTATTCAAAAAAGCTCAGGTCCCACTGCTCCATCCATTCCAGGAAGGGAATTCCCTGCTTGTCGAACTGAACGGGCAGCCACACATACCGGCCATCGATGGCATTTTGCGGCCGCCACCTGTCGGCCATAAAAATGAACGCATCTTTTTTCCCCTGCACCGGCAATATAAAAGTGCTCTGGGAGTCGTAAGTAATTTCGGCATCGTTGCCAATACACGGATTTTTAAGGTATTCCCAGTTGCCCATAACCGAATCGGACACCAGCAGGCGTGCGGCATTGGGGTCCCAGCCGGTACAGCCCGAGGTAATCATGTAATACCTGTTGTTGTATTTGAATATGGCGGGTGCTTCGTTGTGGCCGGTGGGCAATACCCGGATGTATTTTCCCGTGAATCCGGTGAAGTCGGGTGTCAGTTCCGAAATGTGCAATGTCAGGTTTTCTTCTGCCGCATGTATATGGTATGCGGTGCCGTCCTCATCAACGTAGAGGGTCATGTCGCGAGACATTTGTCCCCGCTGCAGGTCGCGGTGCACAAACAGTCCCTCTTTCACGGCTTGCTTCCATTCATCCGACCACGATTCCAGTTCTTCCGGGAACTGTTTGGTTTTCAGTTCTTCCGGATAGTTTGCCGGCCAGTTTCCGGCGTTGGGGTTCAGCGCTTTCAGGAAGGTGTATGGCCCGGTTGGGTTGTCGGCAACAGCTACGCCGGTTTGGGCAGCGTTGTAACCCTGTCCTTTCAGCTCCAGGTGAAACCACATCACAAATTTTCCGGTGTTTGCGTTGTAAATCACTTTGGGTCGTTCAATCACGCATCCTTCCACAATGGGGCTGTCGGGGTCGTTGCTCACCGGCAGGGCAATGCCTTCATCAATCCAGTCGTACA
>CAZCPH010000562.1:0-2393 GCA_964500105.1 uncultured Mariniphaga sp.
CCAGAATGCCCAGTGTACTTTTTCGGTAATGTAAATATCGAAAATAATGCCCAGCCCAATAAGCCACCAGAAGTTGCCCAGCCAGATTACCCAAAGGGTGTAAAGTGCACCAACCGTGATAAATTTGAACCACTTGTTGGTTAGAATTTCTCTAATCATTCGTTATAGTCATTTAATTTTTAACATGTCTTTCATGGTGAGGATGCCTTTTTTACCCAGGCTGAATTCGGCGGCCAGCACTGCTCCAAGAGCAAATCCCTTGCGGCTTTTGGCACTGTGGGTGATTTCGATATAGTCCACTTCCGAATCGTATTTTATGGTGTGAATGCCGGGCACTTCGCCTTCGCGTTCTGATTTTATGGGAAGTTGGCTTGCTGTTGCTTTTTCTGCATCGGCCCAGCTGTTTACAGATGGCAAAAGCTCAACCAGGTCTTCAGCTAAACTGATGGCTGTTCCGCTGGGAGCATCCAGTTTCTGGGTGTGGTGCACTTCCGTCATTTCGGCTTTGTATTCGGCATGCGGGGCCATCAGTCTGGCCAGTTGCCGGTTGAGTTCGAAAAACAGATTCACACCCACCGAAAAGTTGCTTCCGTAGAAAAAAGTTCCGCTGGTCTCCTTACATTTTTGGTAAACTTCGGCTTTTCTTTCCAGCCAGCCTGTGGTTCCGCTTACAACCGGTATGCCGGCCTCAAAACACTTGAAATAGTTGTCAACAGCCGATTTCGGTATGGTAAATTCGATGGCTGCATCACATTTTTTCAGGTTTTCAACCGTCAGGTCGTGCTGGTTATTGATATCGATTACAAGTTCAATCCGGTGGCCCCGGGAAACGGCAATTTTTTCTATCTCTTTTCCCATTTTCCCGTAACCAATCAGTGCTAACTTCATGTTCAATTTTCTTTTCGGTATTAAAATAAGCGACAAAGATAATAGTTTAGGCAAATGTATGCCGTCATTGTACAAACTTAAAACAAATTCGACCAACGATTAACCAGAAGTGATGAACGGATGATTTACCGTATTTTTTGACATTCAAAAAGATTGAATGAGGTGTAACTGTTGACCTATTTTGAGGTTTACCTGGATTGAGTCAGCTCAGAAACGGGGAAAGTATGTTATTGCAGCTCCCCGAAAACCGATTCCACCAGGCGGCTTTCTTCGGGTTTGAATTCAGCCTGAATTTCAGCAAGACCTTTCCCTTCGCTGACCAGTTTTTTTACCTTCTGCTGAAATTTTTTCATCTCCTGCAGGTGTTGTTCAATGTCTTCGCGGCTCATCACATCGGCATGGCCGGTGCAAAATTTCACGGCATCAATGGTTTCCATCATTTTTTCAGTGGTTTTTACATGTTCAAATGAGTTGCCGCCTTTGTAGGAGTGAATGAGCTGCGGTCGTCCCTTAAACACCTGGTCGCCAATAAATGCCGTTTTTTCTTCCGGAAAATAAACCACAATATCGCCGGTGGTATGGCCTACCCCGAAATAATACATTTCAACGGTTTGGTTGCCCATGTGCAGGTACATTTTGTCGTTAAAGGTTATCTGCGGAACAAACGGCAGCAGCTCTTCGCTTTCCCATCTGGACGCAGAGCCGTCGCGGCCTTTAATAAAAAACTCTTTCCGGCAGTTTTCGTGGGCAATGATGGTAACATCTTTTGGGAAAAATGCGTTGCCATTCACATGGTCGCCGTCGGCATGTGTGTTTATCAGGTATCTGACCGTTTTGTCGGTAAATCCTTTTATGGCGGTAAAAATGCCTTCCACCGATTCTTTATCCATTTTCGAATCAATTACAAGCACTTCATTTTTGCCAATATAAAATCCGCCGTTTGCACCCCGGCCTCCCAAAAGCTGGTAAAGATTGTCTGAAATTTTCTCGACGGTGATGGGCGGTGTTTCCTGCTGCTGACTATACACTGAAAATGGAAGCATTACCGCCAGAATGACTTGAATGACTATTGTTTTCATTTCGTTTTCATTTTTAAATTTGAGCGAAAAGTTACAAAAAATTGATCGATTTTCCTTTCTGCTGTTAACTTTGTTTTTTTGATTTTGGTACATAAATAGGCTTTAATATGGCAAACGACTGGAAAGACCGGCTGGGTATGGTGTATTCCACCAATCCCGATTTTAATTTTGAAACAGAAAAGGAGGAAGAGCAAACCCTGCCACCGCAGCAGCAAAAACTGATTGTAATGCTCGACCGTAAAAAGCGCAAAGGCAAAAGCGTAACGCTGGTAACCGGTTTTGTGGGAAGCGAAGACGATTTAAAAGAGCTGGGAAAAATGCTGAAAACCAAATGCGGCGTTGGCGGTTCTGTGAAAGACGGTGAAATTATCATTCAGGGCGATTTCCGGGAACGGGTGATTGAATTGCTGAAGGAAGTGGGGTATA
>CAZCPH010000563.1:0-2391 GCA_964500105.1 uncultured Mariniphaga sp.
CAACAGGTACCTCAGGGTTACACTTCCCGCCGACGGAGGCAGAAAATGGAATGTGTACCCGCAGGACGCTCCACAATACAACGTAATTACGCCGAACCGTTCGATGGATATTATGGTTCAGTCATGCCCGTGGACTTTCTACAATCCGATCACCTTTGTATTGTCAGAAGCGCCGTTGTACATTTTCTCAATGGCAGAAGTTGATTTATTGCTGGCTGAAGCTGCTTTGAAAGGATTGGCTTCTACTGGAAAATCAGCAGGTCAACACATAAACGATGCTGTGCGTCATTCCACAGATTTTTGGTACATGATGAATTCAGCTCCAAACTACGCTGGTGATATGTCAGATGAAACCAGAAAAATTTTGACACCTGACAAACCCGATGCCGCTGTAATCAACAATTACGCTGCTTTTATTCAAAATAATTTTGAATCGGCTGGCGGTGTTGAAGGCAAAATGGAAATTATCATGCAGCAAAAATACATTCACCTGAATGTGTGGGAAGCCTTTGAATGTTTCACAGAACTTCGCCGTACCCGCCATCCTAAACTTGAACCAATTACATGTAAAGGATCGAGTACTGAACTTGTTAATGCTACCATGATGCTGGAACGCTTTAAACTGCCACCATCTGAAAGGGCAAATAACTTTGATTTTTACTCAAAGGTTATGGAAGATGATGAGTGGGGCAAACCAGTATTCTGGGTTCCTGCAGATAAAGTAAGCGAAGAGTACTATTTACCAGAGGCAATTAAACCACCACTGCCCTGAAAATAGCCATTTAATGAAATAGATATTTGATTTATAAAAACCGCTGCCTGAAAAGGTGACGGTTTTTTAACTTTCTAAAGAAATAACTACAAATTAATGATACTGAATTACAGATTCATCTTACTGTTTTTAAGCATAGCAACAGCAAGTTTTTCTGTTTCCGGAAAACCTGTTTCAGCGGAAATGAAAATCACCTACCAAACCCTCATAAACGGTGAAACCACTTCCAGGGGTGGAAATACCATTGTGATGGCAGGTGCAGAAGCTTCTAAATCATTTACAGAAAATTCCGGTGTTGAATTCATTCCCCAAACGCCGGAAGAAGCTGGGTACATCAATTACACCAAAGAAACGACATACCAGGTCGCCGATCTGTTCGACGGTCGGCGGATTTATACCGAAACTTCTTTTTCGGAATATCCGGTGTTGGTAGAAACCGGCGAAACGGAAGAAATAATGGGTTACACCTGCAAAAAAGTGAAAGGTTCGCTGCGGTCCAATTCCATAGAAATCTGGTACACCACCGAACTCAATGTAAAAGGTACACCGCTGATGAGTTATGGTATTGTTGACGGCCTGGTGATGAAAGTGGTGCGCAACAATAATTTTGGATTGGTGGCAACCCACATCGAAAAGATTAAAAAAAGAGATGCAGAACCTGTTTTTCCTGAAAACCCTGGCGAAAAAGTGGATGCCGCATTGTACCGTCATTTACTCAACAGCAGTTTTATCACAACCATAGAAGTGTTTAACGATGAACAAATTAGTTGGGGAAATCCCATCGGAAATCCGGAAGGAATTCAACTGAATAAAACCTATAAATATGCCGGCGGAACCATCATTGCAAAAAAAGTAAAACTGCCTGAGGTAACTTCAGATCATCTTGTTTTTGCCGAGCTGGAGCAATACTCCAACGGCGATGCTTACGACCGCACCGGAACCGTTTTTATCATTCCCGAAAACAAACAAAAATCGTTTTTCCATGCGTTGGAAAATGGCGTGGAAACCGTTCCTGCGTTTGAGGCAGCCAACGGGAAAAGTTACCATGCAACAGTGGCAACGCCCGATTTCGCACCTGCCGTAGAGTTGGTTCGTTTTTTTACGCCGTTCGGGGTAAATCATTTCAACGAACAGGTGCAGGTTTACGGTCAGGAATGGGAAGAAAAAGCATATTACAAACAGGATATTACCGAACTGTTGCCGCTACTGAAAGGCGAAGTGTGGATTGGTGTTTTTATTGGCAACTACGACCAGGGCGGACATAAAGTCAGCCTCGACCTGAAATACTACCCCGGCAGCCGCGTGGTGCGTGAACAGGAAGATGAAAAGAGAATCTGGATTTACCCGTTGTTCAATACGCTGAACATTATGGAAATGGCAGGTCAGGATTACGGAACTCTGTTTGAAAAGGATTCTTTGGAAATTGCTTTCGAAGTACCCGAAGGAGTTGAAAACCTTACACTGCGCTACATTTCAACCGGCCACGGCGGCTGGGGTGGCGGCGACGAATTCAACCAAAAAGTGAACGAAATTTTCATTGACGATAGGTTTGTGGACAGTTACATTCCGTGGAATGCCAATTGCGGTTCGTACCGGAAATACAATCCGGCTTCAGGTAA
>CAZCPH010000564.1:0-1891 GCA_964500105.1 uncultured Mariniphaga sp.
ATTTTCAAATCGTTGCCTCAAAGCCTTGAATTGAAAGATGAAGTTCAAAAATATCAGGTGGTTACAAACCATATAAATGGCGATATTTTTGGTAACTTTTTCAACAAAATGCAGGTGAAAGGTGACTACATCCGCGGACTTAAAGATGGAAAGGTGAAGTGGAACAATGTTTCAGTGGCCATCTCGATGCAGCCGGAAGGTGATTATTCCGGTGGTGAAAAACTGGATTACATGGAAGACTTTTCTTATGTTCCGTCTGAAGAGATGATTCAGCCTGAACAGTTTGAAAACTTTACCGGAATGTACACGGCTTTTGCCAAAAACCTGATTTGGGATATGCTTGGCATTGAAGGTCTGGCCTGGGCGCATTTCGAAAAACTGGGGTTAAACAAACCGCTTCATGCTGTCGATTTTAACGGAGAGCTTGATTTGGCCGGACAAGGAACTTTCGAAAACAAAAACATGCTGCTCACCTGGACCGGTGTTTCAGAAATGAACGGCGAACTTTGTGCACTTATCGAATTTCGCACCTTCAGTAACCCGCTGGAATACAGCGCTGAAGAAACCAAGATGAAGGGGCTTAGCCACTATTGGGGAAATATTTGGGTTTCGCTTGAAGACAAACAGATTGAACATGCCACGTTACTTGAGATTGTATCTGCAGAAATGAGTTTTCCGGGGCAACCCAACAAGCAAATGATGTCCATTACCCGGGAAATTGAAGTGAAAAAATTGCGCTGATTTAATTTAGTTGTAACTTCATCGTTTCATTTCCTAATAGTTAGAGGTAAAAATGCAACCTGAAATCAGAACCAAAAAACCTGTAAAAAGCTTTCTGCTGAAACGAATAAAAATTTTGGCAGGAGCTTTATTCATTTCCCTCTTTTTCAGCTTTGTGCTGGTTGGACAAGTTTTTCACAGCGAACTGCCAGTAATGATTCTGCTTACCTGGCTGCAACTGGAGATTTTTATCTGGCTTGGGTTCCGGTTTTTCCGCGACCTTGATGTTTCGGTCAGCCAGTTTAAAAAGAAAACCATTTTTCGACTGATTTTCTTTTATTTAACAGTAATTTTCATCGCATCTTGTTTTTTTCTGGCGGTATTTTTAGTTCAGAATGCCGTAAACGGAGTAAGTTTTACCGAAGCGTTTTCAGTATTTAAACAACAGGAAATGAGCGGATTTATTTCTGCCACACTGATTGGTTTTGCCTTCGGAACGCTTTTTTTCTTTTACGCACAATGGTCAGATGCCCTTAAACGGGAAGAAAAACTGGCGCAGGAAAAACTGCTTTTTCAGTACGAGACCCTGAAAAGCCAGGTGAACCCGCATTTCCTTTTTAACAGCCTGAACACGTTGTCGTCGCTGGTGCACAGCAATCCTTCGATGTCGGAAGAATTCATCCGGAAGCTGTCAAATATTTACCGTTACATTCTGGAAAACCAGGAAAAAGATTTGGTTCCGTTGGTCGATGAGATTCAGTTTGTACACGAATACTTTGCACTGCAAAAAATAAGGGATGAAGAAAAAATTGAACTGAACGTGGAGCTAAATGAAACTGAAAACCTTTTGATACCGCCGGTTTCGTTGCAGCTTTTAACCGAAAATGCATTGAAACACAATGCCGCTACCCGCAAAAATCCGCTGGTGGTTACCATTCATAACGAAGGGCTGGACAAGCTGGTCGTACGGAATAACCTGCAACCGAAATCGCAACTCAGCAGTTCCTCGAAAACCGGGTTGAAAAACCTGAACGAGCGGTGTCGGCTGATTTTGAAACGCGAAATTGAGATTATTCAAACCGAAACAGAGTTTGCGGTAAAAATACCGGCTAAAATTCAGAAAAATGAAGGTAGTAATTATTGAAGACGAACGGCTGGCTGCCGAAAAACT
>CAZCPH010000564.1:1901-2391 GCA_964500105.1 uncultured Mariniphaga sp.
TGAGATTATTCAAACCGAAACAGAATTTGTAGTGAAAATTCCGGCTAAAATTTAATAGAAATGCAGATTGTAATTATTGAAGACGAACGGCTGGCTGCTGAAAAACTGACATCGCTTTTAAAGCAGGTTGATGCTGAAATTGAAGTAGTTGCCAAACTGGAATCGGTGGAAGAGTCGGTGAACTGGCTGACTTCAAATCCAACACCCGACCTGATTTTTATGGATATTCAACTTGATGACGGCATTTCGTTCGAGATTTTTGATGCGGTAAAAGTGGAAGCGCCGGTGATTTTTACCACAGCGTTCGACCAGTACGCCATCCGCGCGTTTAAAGTGAACAGTGTGGATTATTTACTGAAACCTATTGACATGGAAACACTGGAAGTCGCACTGGGAAAATACCGTAAAATTTTCAGGCCTGCCGGAATGGAAGAAAAGCTATCAAAAGTTTTTGAGCAGTTGGCGAAACCCTGGAAAACGCGGTTTTTTG
>CAZCPH010000565.1:0-2388 GCA_964500105.1 uncultured Mariniphaga sp.
TTACAGGCATTTTGAGAATAAAATTCAGATTTTGGTTGCTCTCCTTGATTTGCTGAAAAAAAACACCAACGGAATATTTCAGGCTGAATTGAATTCTGACGAACCGGCTGTACATAAAATAGAACGGCTTTTCGAAAAACATTTCAAGTCTTTTGCCGAAATGCCTTCGCTGGCATCGGTCGTCTTTTCCGAAGAAATATTCCGGAACGAAGAAAAACTGATTAGCAAAATTTCAGAGGTAATTGACCACAACAATAAAACATTACTCGCCATATTAACGGAGGGGCAGCAAAATGACGAAATCAGAAACGATATTGTAGCCGGACACCTGGTTATTTTCATAATGGGTGCACTGCGGCTTTTTGTAAAAAGATGGCAATTTTCGGGTTTTGCCTTCAACCTTGAAAAAGAAGGTGCAAAATTAATTGAGTCTGTAAAACGTATAATCTCAAAATAATGAAGATTTTAAAAGTTCAGGAACAACAAGTGGTTGAAACACCCCACAAAGTGGATGTCAGGAAACTTTATGATAACGATAGTGCGCAAACAATGCATATAACGCTACAGCCTGGCGAATCGCTGAAACCACACATTACCCCGGTAGATGTCTTTTTTTATATCCTGGAAGGAACCACTGATGTGAGAGTTAAAGCTGAAACCATTTCTGTGGAAAAAGATTGCCTGGTTGAAAGCCCAAAGGACATTGTCCATTGTCTTTCCAACAGTTCAAATGCAGTAACCCGCATATTAGTGGTGAAAGCACCCAGACCAACGTCAAAATCGAGATTATTATAAAATTTGTTTAGACGCGAAAGAGTCTCTATACTTGATCATGTAAGAAAATTAATGTTCGGATTTGGTTAAAAAGAATAAAAAAGTTTTGAAGTTAGTAAATATTAACTAACTTTGTTCCGAATTACATTAATGCAAAATGAAAACAGTTGGGAAACTCAGTTCAAAATCAAAATGTTCTGCAATATCGGTTAGTGAGTATTAATTAACAGTTGAAATAATGGAAACACAAACAGAAAAGAGAATGATTGAGACAAGCGGAAAGCTGCTCGCTGAAAACGGCCCCGGGAGCTTTACCCTCGATGTACTTTCCAAACAGCCCGAAATGCAGGGGTTCGACATTTTTACCCTGGTCAGGAACGAAGAGGAGGTTTACGAGCAACTATTACTTCAACTCGAAAAAGAGCTGAAACAGCTGGTTGGAAAGATTTCCTCCAATCAGGATTCTCCTGCTGAAGAGTTTGAAATGCTTTTTAAGCAGTTGCACCGGTTATTCAAGCAAAAACCGTATTACCTGACCGTAATTTTTGATAAGGATTTGCGGCATCAATACAGCAGTGCAGACCAAATTATTTCGCGCATAAAAGGCGTGGCAAAAAAATACCTCGCAGATTTAATCGACCGGGGAAAAGTGCAAAAGGTTTTTACAATCGATAGGGAAACCAAAATTCTGGTCAAAGAAATTCTCGGCAGTTTTCAGGCATTGATGAATGATATGCAGCTGGCCGACAAAATGATGCGCGACCTTAAAAAATATCAGTCAGCAACAGATTAATTTTTTTAATATGAAACGAATATCAATTGTTTTGAACTACTTTCTTATCCTGCTCATTTTCCCGCTGGCAGTTTATGCCCAGCCGGTAAAAGTCGGTATTGTTACCGATGCCTCAGGTAGTGAGTTTGATTTACTTACCCGGCAGGTAAAATCCGAAATTGAAGCGTTGACCAATGCCGGCGATGGCGCTTTATTTAAAGAACTGAGCGCAAACTGGCAGTCTGAGAAGGTGAATGGAAACCTGCAGACTTTTCTGAATGACCCGGAAGTGGACATTATTGTAACGCTTGGATTTCTTTCCTCAGAAGCGGCGGCTCGTTTGCCTGCATATCCAAAGCCGGTGATTGCCGCTACCGTTTTAGATCCGGTTCTTCAAAATCTGCCCCAGAAAGCGGATAAAAGTACAGGGGTGCCAAACTTTGCGTGGATTGAATCGCTCATCAGGTTAAAAAGCGACATGCACTCCTTTGCCCGGATTTTCGAATCTGAACACCTTGCAGTCATCATTCCCCGGGAGCTTTATTCTGAATTTCAGATTTTGAATGCTTACCTGAAAGCGGATGAAAATACATTTGAAGTTATATTTGTTCCGGTAGGGGAAAATGAAAATCCGGTGGAGCAATTGCCTGCCGGAACAGATGCAGCCATGGTTTTTCCGCTGGTTCAGCACTCCGCTGCTGCAACCGAGGCGATTTTCTCCGGGCTGAACGAAAAAGGAATACCGTCATTGTCGGTGAACGGAGCAGCCTACCTGGAACAGGGAGCCACCATTACATTTACACCGCAGTTCACTTTTCAGCAGTTGGCCCGGCAGGTTGCTG
>CAZCPH010000566.1:0-2383 GCA_964500105.1 uncultured Mariniphaga sp.
AAAACCCTACCCCACGGAACTGAAATAAAAAATAAAAAGCTATTAAACTCTTAATTGCAATATAAAAAAAAGAATTCAACACCAGAGTAAACTACTGCCAACCAAGATATTGGCATTACCTGAAGATTTACTATGCATCTCTATGAACTACAATCAGTTACATTCTCTTTAAGATTATTGAAAAAAGAAAAATACAAGGAAAACTTTTGAAAATGAGTAAGGGTAATCCTAATTCCAATTCACGAATTGTACATATCAGCAAATCGAAATTCAACCATGACTTATCCCAACAGCATTGTGATTAACAGGGCGAGCGCAGGATACTGCTTAATCAAACTTTTTTGAATTTGTTTTTTTGCTTTGGCTATATGTTTTTCAACCATTTTTATGCTTATTCCCATCTCTTCAGCAACTTCCATTTGCTTCTTCCCTTCCAGCTTGCATTTTATAAATACCGCTTTCATTTTCTCGGGAAGGTTATTCACTTCATTCTGAAAGGACACAACAAGCATATCTTCCAGACTTTTCTCTTCCTTTTCGTTTAAATCAAGCTGATATAAATACTGCAATTCTTCAACTTTTAGTTGTTCTAGAGAAATTTTTTCAGAATTCAGTTTCTTGTTTTTCAGGAAGTTCAAACAACGGTTTCGTAATATTACAAACATCAGACTTTCAATGCGCTGACTGACATCTATTTGAGAATGTTTTTCCCAAAAAGCTATGAAACTCTCCTGAATAATATCTTCAGCTTCATTACCGGACGGAATAAAAAGCTTACAATACCCTTTCAACCGCGGATACAACAAACGAAAAACCTCTTTAAAGGCTTCCGGATTTCCTTTTTTCAATTCCAGTTTGATATTCGTATCGAACATAAAACAAATTTAACCTATTTTTTAATTCAATAGGTATAACTTACAAACGCAACTTTTTGGGAATCGGGGCTCCAGGATGGAACATTGATGGTTCCCTGTCCACCGTAAAGGAAGGCAACCGTTTTAATTTCACCGCCATCTGCCGGCATAAGCCGCAGCATCACGCGCTGGTTGTGCGGATGTGAACTGGCCGGCACTTCCTTTGGATAGGAAATCATTATCAGCCACTTACCGTCGGGTGACGGATGGGCAAACCAGTTCTGGAATTCATCGTTGGTCACCTGTTCCTGCTCCGAACCGTCGGGTTTCATACGCCAGATTTCCATGCTGCCACTGCGAACCGAATTGAAATAAACGAATTTTCCATCCGGTGAATATTCCGGTCCGTCATCGAGCCCGTCGGCAGTAGTCAGGCGAATTTCTTCGCCACCTTCAGCCGGAATTTTATACACATCGTAATTGCCGTTTCGCTCAGCGCAGTAAACATGCCATTTATCGTCGGGCGACCAGCCGTGCCAGTATGACGGACCTTTTTCGGTAACACGTTTTGGCGTGCCACCCTTTACAGGAACTGTGTAAATAATCGAAACATTTCTTCCGTCAACAGGTGTTCCACTACTGATAGCCATCATTTTTCCATCGAAAGAAATGCCGTGATCGTTGTTGTTGGACGTGGCAAATCCGGTGTCGATCACTTTTGGAACCCGTTTTTTCAGGTTGAAGTTGTACAATTTTCCACCGGAATTGTAAACCAGAAACTTCCCGTTTCGCGACCAATTGGGCGCTTCAATGTGCGTTTCGGTTTCGTAAATCACTTCGCGGTTGCCGGTTTCTATGTTTAAAATTTCCAGCCGGCTGGGCGATGGAGCCTGATATCCGTCCACTCCTTCGGCAGCAGGTTTTTCCAGGCGCACATTCCAAAACTGCGCTTTTTCAACCACATCTTCGTTGTGCGAGCAGATGAACATTCCGGCCAAAACTGCACCGGGCATTTCCAGTGTTACCCGGCCCACTTCCACCAGGGGTTCCCGGTGTTTTGAAAGCCGGAAAATGTATTCGTTTCCTTTTCGTTCCACCTGTACAAATCCCGGTGCCTTAATCTCTGTTGCAATCTCCTTTGTTTCTTCACCTGTTCTTTCGCGGTATTGCAACGACGTGAGCCCATCGCCATGAACCGCGCCATCCATATAAACGGCATTTTCAGATTTTGAACTGCGGATCATCAATCCGATTTTCCGATGCGGATCAACTCCTTCGCCCAGAAATTTCAGATTGGCCGACAGCATAAAATCACCTTCAACCTCCTGCGAAACAAAGTAAAACTCATCGCGATCGAACCAGACGTTATAACCGGCGCCCTGCAACGTAAACTGTTGATTCTTCTTGTCAAACTGATAGTTTCCCTTCAGTTTGGGATTGCCGATGTCGTTTCCGGAAAATTGCTGAAACATTTGTTGTGCCTGCATGGAATATGAAATAAGTATGGTTATTGCAAAAAACAAAATAAA
>CAZCPH010000567.1:0-2373 GCA_964500105.1 uncultured Mariniphaga sp.
AATTTCCGGTGGAACACTAGTACTTTTACGTTCAAAAAAAGTGTCGATGGTGCTTTTGACGTTGAAAAACCCGCAGTTTTTCAGGAAAAACCTGTTTCCCTCCACTCCTCCTGCATAGTCCAGCCGCGAATCTTTGCGCGCTGTGGCATCGGCAGTAAATTTAATTTTGGTAAGTTCTGTCCAATTCCCTGCAGTGCTGCAAACCCACTGGTTTGAATACCACGCCATGCGCGACTGATCGCCGGTATCGGTCATAAAGTTTTCGAGAAACGAATACAAACCTGTCAGCCAGGTATCGGTTTTTGGTCGCCGGAAACTGGCAATGAGTTTCCACTCCCCTTCCTCCGGTGCAAAAAACCAGGTGGTAAAATCGGTTGAACCATTCCCTGTTGGTTCACCTTTCAGCAAAAAACGATAAGATGTTCCGGCCTTCCAGTTGTAACGCAAAAAGCTTTGCCCTCCTGAACCTTCGTTGCCAAATTCTCCGGTGTAAACACCATCGCCTTTTTTCAATAAAACAATGCGGTCTTCTTCGGGAATATCCTGTGGATTATCGGTTTGAAACGGACTCCAGACCGAAAAAAGCACCCTGCGTTCGGTTTCTGAATTTACCTGAATGCCAAAATACCCCTGCCCAAAACCGTTAGCCATAAAATACGAACCCAGGACATCTTCTCCTTCGGGAACCAGAATTTCACTGTAAAACCATTTTACATCTCCGGCACTTTCCGGAACCTGAAATCCCAGATGCACCGATGGGCCGCGTCTCCCCCAGTAAAAATCGTCCTTCACAAAATAAACCTCGCCCGAAGTTGCCTCACCACCAATAAGTATCGCTTCAATTTCGGCAAAGGTATTTCCTTCTCTTTCAACCCCTTCAAACTCAACCCAGTGATAACCCGGTTTTTCGATTTCAAAAACTCCAACCGGAATGGTATCTCCTGCGTTTGGCGACAAAACAACTTCTTTTGTCTCATTTCCACAGGAAACTTTCACCGTTGACTGACCGTTATTTACTGAAGCAAACAGTCCAACGTTCAGTTTTCCCGCTTTTTCAACTCTGAAATAGGTTCGGATACGCAGCTCTTTTTCAGACCAGTTTACAATGCCTTTATCCTGAATAACCTGCTTATTTTTATTCACGTTTTCCACCACCCAACTGTTCCCGTAGGCGGGAATCGAATGGCTGAAATTCAATTCTTCATTAATTCTTTCCGTACTTTTTTTGCAAGCCCCGGTTAAAGCCATCAATAAAATAATCGCATTGAAAAAGAATTTGTTAAATGTCATTTGTACATATTTTTGGTTGCAATTAAACGTTCATATTGCAAGGCAATATCGCCTTTTTGGTAAAATTTTTCGTGGGAAAAATTAAGGAATTTCAGAATTTTAAAGGCGTTGAATTTTTGAAAAAACCGGTTCTGAAACGTTTCCTGCGAAGAACAATTCGCATTTAAATCACTGATTTCGAGAAAAAAATCATCCTCTTTCAAAAAAGATGTAACCGAAAGGGGCAAACTCTCCAACAGATTTAGATATTCAGTTTTATTAATTTTAAACAGTTCGATTTTCAAATCAAAAAACTGTTTCAAATCAATGAATGCCTGAAAATTATATGTTTTTGTCAGATCCTCCTCTCTGTTCATCCACTTTTGCAAAACGGGGCCGGTGCCAAACGGCACGCGGTTGGAAAGCCGGGCAGACGGATGAACTGTTGTGGAGGAAATTTCGCCAACCGGACCAATCTGAACAAGGTTTTGCAGAAAATAAAAATCTTCGCCGGCCTGTCTGCGATTCATTCCACCGCGTTTCACGTATGCGCCTGCTTTTACTGCAAAAGCCGACCCCACCGTAAACATGGGCCAGGGATAACCGGTAAATTCCAGTGCATTTTTATAATAAGCCATATATTGTTCATAAAGCCGGATACCTTCCAGATGTTTTCCTTCCAGTCCTTCGGTTTGATGGGAAAAAGCGATTGTAGCCCCGACCTGTTCCGGGTTTTGCCGGAAATGGTTTTCAATTTCAACCAGATAATTTTCTTCTACCAGCGTATCCGCATCCAGCGAGACGATGATTCCTTCAGGCCTGATTAAAAAATTAAATCTCCGGATGGCTTCATCCATTCCACTTTTGCGGGCAAGTCCGGCGCCTGCCCATTTTTTACGCAACTCAACCGGACCAACAGCATAAAAACGTATTCCGTTCCTGCTGTTTTCAGAAATCCATTTTTCCACTTCAGTTTTGGTTGTTCGGTTTTGGTTTTTTAACGCATTAGGTGCAATTTCTGAGTGATTAATTAAAACGATGACTTCAACAGCCGCCTGAGGCAGAGTGCAGGATAAAAGCGATTGTAAAGTTTGCAGGATATCG
>CAZCPH010000568.1:0-2373 GCA_964500105.1 uncultured Mariniphaga sp.
GATGTTTATTTGTTTTGGAAAGTTTCCTTCGAAATGAAGTTATTAAATAAAAACAAATATTATCTGTTTCTCCCAGATTTTTCCGGGTGCGAATGAGATCAAAAAACAGATCCTGAATGGTGTCTTTAATTAATTCATCGTCCCTCGAAAATTTTTTTCCATACCGGTAAAGCATTTGCACATGCTGAAAATAAATATGCGAAAGGGCGTAATTCTCGCCCTTTCTGAAATCATCCCATATTTTTTTGTCCGGTTTCATTTAGGTAGAAAGTGCCAAATATAGATGCAATTTATCCGAATTCAAAACGGTTTTGCGTGGCGATAACAAATCTTTACACTTTCCAGCGCCGATTCCGGACTGCACATTTCCGGCCTCTTGTTTTCCAAAATAGAAGAGATGAAATAATCCAGCTCCCGTGAAAAACCGTCATTGGCATCGCCGGCTGGAACAAGTAAGGTTTCCTCGTCAGTTGCCACGATGATGTTTTCCGGGTCGTTGGGTGAATACACCACACTGGCATTTTCAAACCGCGCAGAAAAAGTTGCCTGAAACGGATAAGCAGTGTGGAAAGTATTGCCTCCCTCGATTTTTACGTGCAAATTTTGGTTGCCATAGCTCCAAAGCGACGAAACATAATCATGGTTGCTCAATTTTCCCGGCAGGCAACTGGCGCTGATTTTATCGGGAACACCGCAAACCCACTGGGCAAAATCGATGTCGTGAATCACAAGATCGAACAGAGCGCCGCCCGAAGAACCGAAATCTTTCTGTTTGTCTTTCCACTGGCCCCAGGCAGGCACGCCCGAAAAACGTGACAGGGAAAGGAACTCAAGCCGGCCAAATTCTTCACTGTCGATCCAGTTTTTTAGTTTTTGGTAGGCCGGCATAAACCGCACAACATGGCCAATCATTAGAATTCTATTTTTTGCACGGGCCAAATCGATCAGTTTTTGCCCCTCGTCCACATCGAGCGTAAACGGTTTTTCCAGGAAAACATGGCAACCGGAACCGAGTGCAAGTTTTGCCATTTCAACATGCAGGTTGGTATGCACTGCAATTACACAGGCATCGGGTTTCTCAACATCCATACATTCTGATAAATCTGTATAAATATTCACCTTAGAAAGTTCCTCTTCATTAAAAGAATCCGTTGAAAAATTTCCTGAATCTTCTTTCAGGTTCTTTTGAATATTTTCCGTGTTTTTATCCACAATAGCTACCAACTGCGCATTGGGATTCTTCAGAATATTTCCGGCATGGGTTTTTCCCATAAATCCAAATCCAAGTATAACAACTTTTAGCATTAATCTACTCCTTTCACTTTCATTTTTAACGTATAAACCGAAGTTCGTGCAGTTACAAACAGGGTTTTCCTTTTTTTACCTCCGAAACAAATATTTGCCGGACTTTCGGGAAATTCAATTTCCTGAATCAGTTTTCCGTCCGGTGAATAAACCCACACTTTTCCCATGGTTAGGTAAACATTTCCTTTATTGTCTAGGGTCATCCCATCCGAACCGTTGGGTGCAAAAAAGGTTTTGTTGGCCAGTGAACCATCGGGCTGAATATCGTACTTCCAGATTTTCCGGTCGTTGATGTCTGCCGCGTAGAGAATTTTTCCGTCGGGTGTGCCTATTAAACCGTTGGGTTGAACAAAATCGTCGATTACCCGCATAATTTTTCCTTCGGGACTCAGGTAGTAAACTCCGCGTACATCCTGTTCTTGGCCCCTGCCCTCTTCCCACCAGCTCCGGTGGTAATACGGGTCAGAAAAATAAATGCCGCCGTTGGGAGCAATCCACAGATCGTTGGGCGCATTGAGAAATTTCCCGTCGTAGCCTTCATGCATGAGATGGAACTCCTTGTTTTCATCGAAATAACCGAGCTGATTGTACAAATCGGCACAGGTTACCAGTTGCCCTTTTGCGTTGAAATACATTCCGTTGGAGCGGCGCGTACCTTCAAGCCAAAGCGAAACACCCTCTTTTTCATCCCAAACAAAAATACGATCGTTTGGCTGATCGGTGAAATAGACTTTACCATCAGGCGCCACGGCAGGACCTTCAGTAAACGAAAAACCGGTTCCTGCTTTTTCAATTTCAGCATTCTTTGCCATGATGTTGCTTTTTTGTGAAAAAGCTGTAAAAGAAATCAACAGGAAAAAAGTGATACTTAATATTTTCATTTTTAATAATTTATAATACAATTGAAATTTTGTTACCGAACCCTGAACATATCACACTTCGACTTCGCTCAGTGTGACATTTTCCATATAAAATTTTAAACAGGCCTCTTATATCCGGCCCTGTAAGGCCGGGCCAGTAGTTTTGCTACCGCCGGGTTGTTCGTAACTGTTTTAGCCGCAGCATCCC
>CAZCPH010000569.1:0-2352 GCA_964500105.1 uncultured Mariniphaga sp.
CAGCGGTGCAAAACGCTGGTTTCCTGTACCACCACCACCACGACCATCGGTTACACGGTATGTTCCGGCGCTGTGCCAGGCCATACGGATAAACAGCGGACCGTAATGTCCCCAGTCGGCTGGCCACCAGTCCTGTGAGTCGGTCATTAAATTGGTGAGGTCTTTTTTTACTGCAGCCAGATCGAGACTTTTAAATGCCTCAGCATAATTGAAATCTCCTCCCATAGGATTCGATTTTGAAGAATGCTGACGGAGAATGTTCAGATTTAATTTGTTTGGCCACCAGTCGCGGTTTTTTGTTCCACTACCTGCAACGGGTTTCGACCCATGTCCGGTTACCGGACATTTGCTTTCGTCATTTGCGTTGTAAGCTTCGTTGTGCGGATCTTTGTTTTCCATACTTTTTTGATTTTTAAATTATTTGTTGTGCTAAAATTCCGGTAATTCTTATAAGTTTTTCTTATATGTTGTTTTTAAAAACTTATGTTAGTGTTTTTAAAATGCTTTAAATTTAAGAAACTAAATCTGAAATCTAAAGTCAATTCTTTATTTTAGGTTTCGAAATTTTTTTTAAAACCCATAAACTAAACAAGTAAATTATTGGAATGTTTGGTGTTTTTCTTTTTCAGATTCCCGACCTCCCCAAAAACACAGCTTACTTAATTTTTCTCAAAATCCATTACCTTTGCTGCGGAATATAAAAACGAAAATTATGAAAGCATACGTTTTTCCCGGACAGGGAGCGCAATATCCCGGCATGGGAAAAGATTTATATGAAAGTTCGGCTGAAGTAAAAGCATTGTTTGAGAAAGCCAATGAAATTCTTGGTTTTCGTATAACAGATATAATGTTTGAGGGCTCTGCTGAAGATTTAAAACAGACCAAAGTAACGCAGCCGGCAATTTTTCTGCATTCGGTTTTGCTGGCAAAAACATTGCCCGGTTTTAAGCCCGGTATGGCGGCCGGCCATTCACTGGGCGAATTTTCAGCGCTTGTTGCTGCAGGGGCGTTAACTTTTGAAGACGGTGTAGCTTTGGTATCGAAACGGGCACTGGCCATGCAAAAAGCCTGCGAGGCTGAACCATCAACCATGGCTGCAATTGTTGGCCTCGACGATGAGGTAGTGGAAGAAGTTTGCAACTCCATTGACGACATTGTAGTGGCTGCCAACTACAATTGCCCGGGGCAACTGGTGATTTCAGGCTCGGTGGCCGGTGTGGACAAAGCCTGCGAACTGCTTACCGAAAAAGGTGCAAAACGCGCATTAAAACTTCCCGTGGGAGGTGCTTTTCATTCTCCGCTCATGGAACCGGCGCGTGCAGAATTGGCTGCAGCCATTGAATCGACAAATTTCAGCACTCCGGTTTGTCCTGTTTACCAAAATGTAAATGCCCTTCCTGTAACTGATCCGGTGGAAATTAAACAAAACCTGATCGCTCAACTGACCGCACCGGTACGATGGACACAAACGGTTAAAAATATGATTGCCGACGGCGCCGCATCATTCACTGAAATTGGCCCCGGAAAAGTGTTGCAGGGGTTGGTAAAAAAAGTAGACCGCAATATGGAAACTTCCGGAGTTGACCGGTTGGAAAATTAGTGTAAACGCTGGCAGTTTTTTTATGATTTGCCAGCGTTTATTTTTTCATTTTACAGTCTCCTGTAGCATTTTCGTTTTCCACTGAACATCATCGGTTATCGCGTGTACCGAAACGGTAGCGCCCGATATGGCATCGATGTTTTTCCCAACTTCAAGTGATGTTTTTCCTGTAAATCCTTCAAATTGTTTCAACCAGCCTCTGGCCGAAATTTCGTGCCCATAGCTGGCCTGGTAGTTGTAAACCTTTACGGTTTCCACGGTTAAATCGGTATTGTAAAGGATAAAATAGTCGAAATACTCGCTATCGAAATTCTCCGTTTCACTATGCCCGGAAAGGGAGCAGCCTCCTGTTCGGCAGGTTTTTACGCGTCCGAAATGGAGGTATCCTTTTGCACCAGACTGGCCGGGTGATTCAACTATGTAAAACTTTTCTCCGGTATTAGCCTGGTTATCCAGATGTTTTTCAACCAATTCAAATGCATCTTTCCCAAACTGGCTGTTTAGTTCTTTTAATACCGGTCTGGGCAGGTCACCCGAAAGGCCTTGCCCAACCGATATCAGAAATGTGAATAAAAATCCTGTGAACAATGTTTTTCTCATATTTTTAGAACATGATACCCACTCCGGCATTAAATGTTTTTACGTATTCGCTCTGATTGGCTGCTTTCACAAATTGCATGTCGGCTTTTAATAAAGCGCCACGTGCCATTTCCCATTCCAGACCAGTAATAATAGCTTTTTTGTCGTTAGCC
>CAZCPH010000570.1:0-2342 GCA_964500105.1 uncultured Mariniphaga sp.
ATTACGACAACATCAAACGGTACGTGGATTACATCGATGAAAATTATCCCTCGGGACTTACTGACTGGGGCCTGGGCGACTGGGTGCCGGTGAAGTCGGTTTCGCCCAAAGAATTTACTTCCTCTGCTTACTATTTTGTGGATGCTACCATTCTTTCGAAAGCCGCAAAACTGCTGGGAAAAACCGAAGATGCTGAAAAATATGCAAAATTGGCCGATAAAATAAAAACGGCAGTAAACGAAAAATACCTCGACCCGGAAACCGGAATGTATAGCAACGGTTTGCAAACCGAATTGAGCGTGGCACTGCACTGGGGACTTGTGCCTGATGAGCTGCGGGGAAAAGTAGCCAAAAACCTGGCAGAAAGAGTAATTGCTGACGATAAACACATCGACGTGGGATTGCTGGGTACCAAAACCATTCTGAATGCCCTGAGCGAAAACGGCTACCCTGAACTGGCTTACGAAGTGGCCGCGCAGGAAACGTTTCCGTCGTGGGGCTGGTGGATTGTGAACGGTGCCACCACGTTTTACGAAAACTGGCCGCTGGATGCTTCGCGTGATATCTCCATGAACCACATCATGTTTGGCGAAATCAACGCCTGGTATTACAAGGCGCTGGGTGGAATTTTTCCGGATGAAAAGCAGCCGGGCTTTAAAAATGTCATTCTGAAACCCCATTTTGTTCCGGGTCTGGAACACTTTGAAGCATCGCATGAAGGGCCTTACGGGAAAATTGTTTCTTCGTGGAAAAAGCAACGAAGAGGAGTGGAGTACAATGTTGAAATTCCGGCCAACAGCGCGGCAACGCTGTATCTGGATGACGGGAAAATTCAGGAAAGCGGAAAACCGCTCGATAAAAACGAGTGGATAGAAATTGCAGAAAAAAAAGATGGAAAGGTGGTTTTGAAACTGAAATCAGGGAGTTACAGTTTCAGTTTGGAGTGATTTCCGGAATATTCGATTAATGTCGTTTAGTTAGTGAACCAAGACTTCGACTACGCTCAGTCTGACAGTCACAGTGAGCGGAGTCGAAGAGTGATTACTTTGCTACTACAGATATTTCTTTCATAAATGAAGAAATTGATTTAACTTTTTATTTTCTTAACTTGTCCTGGAAATCAATTGCTAAAAACCAAAAAGATGAAAATTAAAACTATCCTGATTTTTCTGCTGATTTTCTTGTTTTCCGGAAGCAAAAACCTTTGTGCAGAAAATGATTCCCAAAATAACGAAACTGAATTGATTCCGGGCAAATGGGTACGAATGACCCAAACAGGTCCGGTTGGCATGGAGTTTTTGGAGAACGGAACGGTTAACGTGGATTTTGGAATTGACGGGACCATTGATGTGGTTTCAAAATATAAAATCCAAAACGACACGGTTTTTTTCAACGATGAAAAGGGGGAAATGTGCCCGGAGCCGGGAGTGTACAAAATGAATATCACAGATTGTTACGCTGCGTTTGACCTGGTTGACGACATGTGCAACGGCCGCATTAAAATGACTATGGGATTCTGGACAAAACCCAACTTTGAAGAGCTTCTCAATAATCTGACAAAATCCAAATGATGCCAGAGCTCTGATAAACCGTGCCGGCACCCGTTTCCCGGATGATATGGAAAGTGTAATTTCTGATTGCAACAAAGCCATTGCGATGGAACCTGAAAATAAAAATGCCTGGTTTTTGCGCGGTTTGGCTAACTGGGAACTGGGTTTCAAAGAAAAAGCATGCAACGATTTTACGCGGGCAATTCAACTGGGATTTTCCATTTTAAGAATTGCAGAGGAACAAAGGTGCAGTGAGTACTGGAATCCCGAATAGAAGGAAAGTTTAACCAAAAAAAATGCTGTGGCTGTATTATATCAACATGCCACAGCATTTCACAGTGAATCCTTTAAAAATTTCTATCGTTGAAGTTTATAGGAAATATTTTCATTCATAAACTAAAAAACCTTGTATTATACACCAATCTCCTACATCATCTTGCCACCCACCAACTGCTTCGAGTGTTCCTGAACAGCCTTCAAATTTTCCTGTTCCGCTTCCGGGGATAATTTCATTTGGGCCAGACCAACTGTAGTCGATTACATTCTGTATAATTTTAAAGGTAAATTCAAAACTATCGCCATTTGCTGCTACAATTATACCAGCACCAGTATTTAAAGTAAATGGATACCCATTTTCATCCAGGAAGAATTTTAAATTTTCAAATTCGTAAAAGCTTTTTTCAGTATTTATTTTTCCCAAGTGGGTTCCTGTTCCGCTAACAATCATTCTGCTATTTGCATAACTACTTGAATCTTCCGGATCAAGTCCCTCTACAAGAATTTTATCTGATT
>CAZCPH010000571.1:0-2340 GCA_964500105.1 uncultured Mariniphaga sp.
TAGGTAATATTTCTGTTAAACCGGTCGAACATTTACCAACTCTCCTTTCTCTATTTTTTCGACACCTTTGGGCACTTCCATCAAATAAGTTGCCCTGCTCAACGCGTTAATATGGGCCGAACCATGAAATTCCACCGGCACAACTTCCATTTCAGCGGTAAGATTCACCGGAATAAAATTCAGGCGGTCCTGTTTTCTCCAATTCAACGCTGCTCCCAAAGGTAATTTTAATATTTCAGGTTGAAATTTGTATCCCATTAATGCATACAAAAATGGTTTTGCATACAGCTCGAACTGCACAAAAGACGACACCGGATTTCCGGACAAACCAAAACAGTATTTCTGATCTTTGCGCGCAAAAACCATAGGTTTCCCGGGCTTTATGGCTGTGGTTGTCACCAGAATATCAAAATTCAATTTTGAAAGTATTCCAGGAATCAGATCGAAATCGCCCACCGAAACTCCGCCGGTTAGCATCACTACATTGCTGGAATTTAATGCATTGGAAAGTTTCCCGGAAAGCACAGCTTCGTCGTCACGGACTATTCCACCGTATGCAGCCTGAATATTCAGTTCTGAAAGCTGTCCGAGAAGTTGTGCTGAATTGGAATTGCGAATCTGAAACGACAATGGTTTTTCACCAGGTTCTACCAACTCGGTGCCGGTGGCAAAAACGGTGACATCCGGCAGCCGGTAAACAGCAGGGTGTGCAATTCCTGCTCCGGCCAGTGCTGGCAAATGCCTTGGCAACAGCAACGTTCCTTTATCCAGAACTTTTTCACCGGTTTTTATGTCTTCGCCGCGATAACAAATGTTGTTTCCGGTTTTTTGATTTTGGCAAACCACCCTGCTGTCGCCGATAAGTTTGGCATCTTCTTTTTTAAATACCACATCTGCGCCTTCAGGAACCACAGCACCGGTCATAATATTGTAACACTGATTTTTCTGCAGCTTTTTTTCGGGCAGTTTTCCGGCATAAATGGTTTCAATAATTTCCAGTTCATTGTGCAAATCTTCCCGCCGGCAGGCAAAACCGTCCATGGCCGATTTGTTGAAGGGCGGCATGTCCATATCGTGAAAAACATCTTCTGCCAAAACCCGTTTCAGCGATTTTTGCAGTTCAATTTTTTCGGCCGGTAACGGCTGGGCGGTCGAAAGAATTAAATCAAGCGCAGTTTTGTATTCAAGCATCAATAGTAAATTTTCCGTTTACAAAATGAATTTTTTCTTCGTTAAATTGCTGCACATCTTCAGCATTCAAATGCAAAACACGGGTTTCGGGCCTGATGCATAAATCTTTTTTTACTTCATCACCCCTTATGAAAATCAGCAGCCCGGGTTCCAGGATTTCGTACAATCCGCCCGACTCAACAATTACAGGCGATTCAGAACTCAGCAGCGAAAACAGATATTCCATGGCTCCGGCCAAATGACCGGGTTTACATTGCACGTAAAACACCGTTTTCGCATCTGCCTGCAACATCCGTGAGCTGTCTTTCCGGGAAATGTTTTTCTCCCGAACTATAACAAAGTTCTCCGACTGATGAACATATTCCGTGTTCCCTTCCAATTCGTGAAAATGAGGTGAAATTTTAACACCGACCGGCTCGTATTCCTTTGCAAGCCGGGCGATAATCCGGCAGACCGTAACGGTTTTTCCGATATTCCGGCCGGTACCAGCCACAAGCAATATGTTGGGTTTTTGTATCATTTCAAATCGTGCGGATGGTTTACATTTAAAAGCGCTCCGTCATCAACCACCAAAACGGTTTCCGCCCGAAGTTCACTGAGCAGCTCCATCAGTTTAAAATCGCCCTTTTCAATTTGATTCTGTACAACCGGTAATGCCGTTTTGCTGTACCATCCCAGCACGGGAAAAACTTTTCCCTGAGCAGAAGCAGCAACCACAGCCTTTTTCCCTTCGGCCTGATTCAAAATACGTTTTAAAATTTCCGGCCTGACTCCCGGCATATCACACGGACAAACCAGAATTCCGGAAGTTTTGGCGGCAGTCAGGCCAGCTTCAATTCCGCCAATGGGTCCGTGTTCCCTGAAATTATCGGGAATGAGCGGAAAACCAAAGCGGCTGTAATCTGAATTTCCGGTGCTGATAAAAAGTTCTGAAGTAAGTTGTTTACAGGCATCGATAGCGAACTGCACCAGCGGTTTTCCGTTGAACACAGCAAGGCCTTTGTCGCGTCCCATTCGTGAACTTTTACCCCCAGCCAGTATGATTGCCGTGACTTCCATGTTAAAAATAAATCAGTTTAAAACTTGCAAAAAGCAGCACAGCAGCAAGCAGGTAAGTCAGTTTGAAGGACGTCAGTTTCACCCTTCCCA
>CAZCPH010000572.1:0-2336 GCA_964500105.1 uncultured Mariniphaga sp.
TCGGGATTGTTTTTCTTCAACCCCGGCTTGAAAAAATTGTTTCCTTCAATAATAAAGTTCTTCAATATGGCTGGGTTTTATTAACGGTTTCGGTGGCGGCTCAAATCGCAACATTTCCTGCTACCGCCTATTATTTCAACCAGTTTCCTTCCTATTTCTGGTTATCAAATCTGCTGGTAATTCCTGCGGTTACTGTTCTCATTCCGTTAGCTTTAGGGTTGCTTGCCTTTCACTGGATTCCATTTTTCTCGTCTTTAATAGCATTTGCTGTACAGTGGATTTTGAAACTTTTAATATGGTTTCTTTCTTTTGTAGAAAACCTTCCGTTTGCTGTTGCTGAATTTACTCTTTCAATTACCGGCCTGGTTTTGCTTTCTGCAATGTTGCTTTCAGTATTTCTGTTTATTGAAACACGGAATAAGAAGTATTTCAGAATAACGCTTTTGTTTCTGGCACTGCTGGCTGCAACCTCATTTGTTATTGAAACAAGGAGCCTGTTGCAGAAAGAAATTATTGTTTATAACCAGCCAGATCATGTTGTGGTGCACCTGATTCGTGGTAAAAGAAACTATGTAATAACAGATGAAAAATTGCCCGAATCCGGCTTTGTTCAAAATACAATTCAAAACACGGTGCGAAAGATGAGACTTCATTCTCCAATCTTTCTTCAGACAAATCAGAAATATCACGATAACTATTTTTTTATAAAGAATGGATTGTTGGTTTTTGACGGAAAAGTAATTGCTTACGGATTTTCGCAAAATGAATTTCCGGAAAATATTCACCCCGAAATAGTGATCGATCCGCATTCCGATAAACGGACAGAAACCCAGAATTTTTCCGGAGCTACAATTGTTTCATCTTTAAGGAATTCACCTGATTTTTTGGACGGAAGCAACAATGTTTTTCACCTTCGTAGTGAAGGTGCATTTCGCAAAAAATGGTAGCTTTTATGTAATAGTATTTTAAAAACATTCCATTTTAACCGGAATTTGACCGAATATTGCTGAAATTCGGGTTGGATTACTTTACTTTGCAACCTGTTTTTAATTAATGTGGAGAGGAAATGAAAGTTGTAATTGCCGGAGCCGGAGAGGTTGGGACGCATTTGGCCCGAATGTTAAGCAATGAGGAGCATGACATTGTTTTACTGGATGATTCGCCAGAAAAACTTTCAAAAATAAGTGGTGAAGTTGATCTACTTACAATTGCAGGGTCGGCGCATTCTTTTCAGGACTTGAAACAGACAGGACTTGCAAAGGCCGATTTGTTTATTGGTGTAACACCGTTCGAAGAACGCAATGTGCTTGCCTGCGCCATGGCTTCATACCTGGGTGTAGGGCGGACCATTGCCCGTATAAATAATTCGGAGTACCTAAAACCCAATTACCGGGCAAAACTGAACAACATGGGTATTCACGAACTCATTTATCCTGAAAGTCTTGCCGCAAAAGAAATTGTTGCTTCGGTAAAGCAAACCGGTACAAGGCAGCTCATTGAGTTTTCACAAGGAAAATTGATGTTGCTTGGTATAAAGGTGAGAGGCAACGCCCCGATTTTAAATAAATCGTTTGAACAACTGGCAAAAGAAAACGAACACCTCTTGGTTGTTGCCATAAATCGTGACAGCCAAACCATTATTCCCAAAGGTTCTGATGTTATTTTGGATGGCGATATTGTATTTTTTGTTACCACGCGAAATGAACAGCCACGGGTTTTTGAGCTTACTGCCAAAAAAACATTTGAAGTTAAGAACATCATGTTTTTGGGTGGAAGCCGTATTGCACAGAAAGCAATTGAAAAACTTGGCGACCAGTACCGGATAAAAGTGATTGAGGAAGATATTGAAAAATGTCAACAGGTGGCAGAGAAATACAGCAATGCGCTGGTAATTAACGGCGATTGCAGAAATTTGAAATTGCTACAGGACGAAGGCCTTGAAAAAATGGATGCCGTTGTGGCAACTACCGGCAATTCGGAAACCAACATATTGGGCTGCCATTTGGCAAAAACCGTTGGAGTCAGGCGAACAGTGGCCGAGGTGGAGAATCTGGCTTTTATGGGATTAGCTGAAAATATGAACATAGGTAGCATTGTCAACAAAAAACTGATTGCTGCCAGCTACATTTACCGGTTTACTTTAAATGCGGCCATCTCAAAAGTGAAATGCCTCACCGCATCAGATGCCGAGGTTTTTGAATTTATCGCAAAAGCCGATGCCAGAATTACACAAAAACCTGTGAAAGAACTTGATTTTCCGGAAGAAGCCAAAATTGGTGGTATCATCAGGGGGGAAGACGGATACATTGCCCACGGAGACACGCAGATTCAGGAAG
>CAZCPH010000573.1:0-2331 GCA_964500105.1 uncultured Mariniphaga sp.
TATTTCACGCAATTCCAATTACCTTCTGCGGTTGATTAACCAGATTATAGATTTCAGGAAATTGCATGCCGGCAAACTTACGTTTAACCCTCAGCGTGTTGATATTGTGCGGATTGTAAAAGATGTGGTGCTCAATTTTAAGGGGTTTGAATCCAGCAGGAAAATAAACCTTTTGGTAGAAGTTCCATCAGAATCTATCTTTATCGACATCGATGTCCAGAAAATCGAGGAAGTATTGTATAATCTGATTTCCAACGCATTTAAACACACCCACGACTACCATTCCATCAGTGTGAAGTTAGGTGTTAACGAGCCTGGTGAAAACGGAAACCGAATGTTGAAAATAACTGTGTTTAATGAAGGAAAGGAGATTTCGGATGAAGATAAACTGAAAATATTTGAGCGGTTTTACAAAGTGGACGAAAAGGCTGAAGGCGCAGGAATAGGGCTGTCGTTTGCCAAATCGCTGGTTGAAATGCACAATGGCAGAATTGAAGTGGAATCGCATCCTGGAAAAGGTGTTGCCTTTCATGTTTTCCTGCCTATGCAGGAGCTGGAACCCGAACAGTTGGAAGAATGGGGTGCAACCCCGGCTGCGCTGTCTGTTGGCAATCCAAATGGTAAATCTTTCGGTGATTTCGAAAAATTAAATGAACCCGAAAAACTTGATGGCAAGGCAAAAGTATTGATTGTGGACGACAATGCAGAATTGGGTGAGTTTCTTGTTGGTGTGTTTTCCAGAAAGTTTCAAACCTCTTACGCTTCCAACGGCGAAGAAGCATGGCAGCTGATTCAGAAAACGTGCCCTGATATTGTCATATCAGATGTTATTATGCCCGGAATGGACGGACTGGAACTGTGCAGGAAAGTAAAGGAAAATCGGGAAACCTGCCATATTCCTGTTTTACTGCTTACAGCAAAAGATTCGCCCGAACAGGTAGCAGAAGGGTACAGGGTTGGTGCTGATTCGTATGTGACCAAGCCTTTCGAGCTGAATCTGCTGATGTCTCAAACAGAGCGGTTAATACAGAATCGCATGCTGATCAGGGAAAAATACCGTACCCAGAATTTTATGGTTGAGGTTGAGCGGAGTACTTCTCCACGCGATGAGGAATTTGCACAAACCGTGCGAAAAATACTGGAGAAAAATATTGCTGATTCCGAATTCAATGTGAACAAACTGGCCGGCGAACTCAACATCAGTACCACGCAGCTTTACCGGCGAATGAAAGATTTAACAGGCTATTCGCCCGTGGAATTTATTCGCATTGTCAAGCTGCAGAAAGCATACAGTCTGCTGAGTACCAGAAGCAATACGGTGAAGGAAGTGTGTTACCTTACCGGGTTTAATAATATGTCGTATTTCATTAAATGTTTCAGGGAACAATTTGGTGTTACTCCTGCAAATTTCAGGGATAACGGCATTACAGAAAAAGTTAAAGAAAAAGTACTTAATACATTTAAAAATTGATATTTTTGTCCATTCTACAATAATTATTTGTTCTATGTATGATTTGTGTTATTTATGGTTGATTTTGTAACATGTTGTGAGATCTAATTTTTATATGTTTGGCATCAAATTTTATGCAATCTATGGCTAAAAACTTAAGAAAAAAGACCAGACTGAAGATTCAACATCTTCTTGCAATAATGGTAGCATTAAGTGTACTGAGTTGCCGCGATGATTTAAAAGAAAGTAAGTATGAGCGACCTGACTGGCTGGCCGGAAAGGTCTATTCACAGATTCTGGAATTTCCGGAGCTGAGTACATTCGCACAGTGTCTCGAACTGACCGGATACGATACTATAATTAATGTATCGGGCAGCTACACTGTTTTTGCCCCTTCAAATGAGGCTTTCGACAAATGGTTTGCACAAAAACCAGGATGGAACCGGGTTGAGGACATTCCCGCAGATGAACTCAATCAACTGGTGAAGTATCACATTGTTCAAAATGCCTGGTCGAAACAGCAACTGCGTTCGCTCGACGTATTTGGCTGGATTGATACGCTCGATTTAAACAACAACAAACCCCGTGGTTTTAAAAGGGAGACCTTATTGAGGGAAGACAACCGAAAGTATGGCTGGACACAGATTGGCGAAAGGAGAACACTCCGTCCGGTAATTCTTGATACTTTAAAATCGTCGATGCACCGCCGGGTGATTACCGATTCCAGAAAATATGCCCCGGTGTTTTTTGGTGAATACCTGAATATTTACGATTTAACCCGGAATGATTATGAATTCTATTTTAACCGGCCATTCGAAGGTGCAGCAAATCTTTATTACGGCAATGCCAAAATTTCGAGTGATGAAATTTTTTCTGAAAAT
>CAZCPH010000574.1:0-2324 GCA_964500105.1 uncultured Mariniphaga sp.
TTTTTTAATGAGTTGAATTTAAAGATAACGAGCGATGAATGCATCAATTCCAAGGCAAGAAGACAAAGACATTTCAATTGAAGATAAACTGCGCGCATTGCATGAGTTGCAAAGTGTAGTTTCAGAAGTCGATAAAATAAAAACCCTGAGAGGGGAATTGCCACTTGAAGTGCAGGACCTTGAAGACGAAATTGCAGGGTTGCGCACAAGGCTGGTAAACCTCGAGGATGAAATAAAAACCCTCGAAACGGCAATCAACAACAAGAAAATTGCCATAAAAGATTCACAGGCGCTTATTGCCAAATACACCGAGCAGCAAAATAACGTTCGGAATAACCGTGAATTTGATTCCCTTTCGAAAGAAATTGAGTTCCAGACTCTTGAAATAGAGCTCTCAGAAAAAAGAATCAAGGAGTTTACTACTGAAATGGAAGAAAAAAAGGAAACCATTGATTCTTCAAAAACACAACTGAAAGAACGTGACGAGGATTTGGAAAGAAAGAAAAGTGAATTGGAGGAAATCACCGAGGAAACCAGAATCGAGGAAGAAAAATTGAAAAACAAAGCAGAAAAAATCGAATCGTTCATTGAACCTCGATTGTTAACTGCTTTTAAACGTATTCGCAAAAATGCACGTAACGGTTTGGCCGTAGTTACCATTCAGCGCGATGCATGCGGAGGTTGTTTCAATAAAATTCCGCCTCAGCGCCAGCTCGACATTGCAAGCCGCAAAAAAATTATTGTTTGTGAATATTGCGGTCGTATTTTGGTCGATAAAGACATTAACGTGGTTGAAGCAGTTGAATAACACATTTGTTCGATAAAATATTTGAAAGCGCAGGAACTTTTCTGCGCTTTTTTCGTTTCAATAAAAAATTTTAATTATGATGAAAACATTAAAAACTCTCGTCCTTTTAATTTTTGTCTTTTCAGGAGTTATCGCACAGGAAGTACAGGACACTTCTTACTGGAAAGTTACTGGTCAGGCTACTGTTAGTTTCAGCCAGGTTTCGTTTTCGAACTGGATTGGTGGCGGAAAAAACTCTGTTTCGGGCGTTGGCTTGTTCGATATGAACGCCATCTACGAAAAAGAGAAAATTCAGTGGAACAATACCCTGAAAACAGGTTACGGCTTGTTAAAAGAGGGTGATGGCCAGGTGGTAAAATCTGACGACAAACTGGAGCTGAATTCGAAACTGGGTGTTCAAATGAAACGCGAACACTGGTTGTATTCAACATTTGCAAACTTTTTAACTCAGTTTGCCGACGGGTATAAGTATCCGAATACAACCGATAAAATTTCAACATTATTTGCACCGGCTTACCTGACCATAGCCACCGGTTTTGATTACCAGCCATCTGAAAATTTTTCGTTGTTTCTGACGCCGGTTTCCGGGAAATTCACCTTCGTTACCGACGAGGAACTATCGGCTGCCGGAGCTTTTGGGGTTGAACCGGGGAAAAAAGCAAGAGCTGAAATGGGTGCAACTGTTAAAAGTGAATTTAAAACACCTGTTGTAAAAAATGTCGATTTGTCAACAACGCTTTCATTGTTTTCCAATTATTTCAATAACCCGCAAAATATTGATGTGAATTGGGATGTGGCGCTGAACATGAAAATCAATGAGTTTTTGTCGGCCAATTTACTCACGAATATGGTTTATGACCACGATATTTTGATTCCGCTCGATGATGAGGGAAATACCGGACGAAGAGTACAATTAAAACAGCTTTTCGGCGTAGGCCTCAGTTATAAATTTTAAGGGAAAAAGGTTATAAAAAATGGGGTGAGATCGAAATCTTACCCCATTTTTTATGGCAAAAACCTTGATTACCAGCTTCCGCCGGCTCCTCCTCCTCCAAAGCTTCCGCCGCCGAAACCGCCAAATCCGCCACCACCGAAACTTCCTCTTCCCGAAGAAAAATCACCGAATGAACCTCCTGGTCGCTTGCCCGACATCATACTGAGAGCCAACCAAAAGGGAAGCTCTTTTCCGGGCGAATAGAACCTTCGTTGCCGGCCGCGTATGGCAGGAATGATAATGAAAATCAGTATCAGAATAATTATGATAGGAATACCGCTTCCTTCGCTGGCATTATTTTGCTGGTAGTATTCTGCAGTGTATTCACCACGGGCGATATCCATTATTACATTTGTTCCCTGTTCAATACCGCGGTAGTAATCGTTTTGTTTGAAATACGGAATCATCTCCTTATCGATGACTGTGCCGTTGACAACAGCATCGGGCAAAACACCTTCCAGGCCGTAGCCGGTGGCAATAAAAACCCGGCCCTGTTCATTTCCGGTTTTCGGTTTTACCAGT
>CAZCPH010000575.1:0-2319 GCA_964500105.1 uncultured Mariniphaga sp.
TGAAGTTATCAGGCATTTGAATGCCGGAAACCTGAAACCTGACGCCCTGATTTCGAAAGTGATGCCCGGTTCTGAAATTCAAAAGGCTTTCGGGTTGGTTCAAAAAGAGAAGGAAAAATATTTGAAGGTGCTGTTGGATTTCAGATAGAAAGCCGGCTGTCCAAATCTGGTAAGCCGTTGATTTCACCAGGTTAAAGATTGGCGCCGGATTTGGGAGTGTAAGATTCTATTGAAAAACAAAAAAGCAAGTTCCGGTCTGGTATTTGAAAGTAATAATCGAATAAAATAAGCTCCAGGCATTAGCCTGGTGTCAACAATAAATAATGAATTGATAACCAGCCGTCATTTAGCCGTCGTTCAATTCCTCGTTTTTCTGCATTTCAATCAAAAAAATTTCGGATCATCGCAATTTTCTTTGAAAATTTAAAATATATCCCTACTTTCGTGTTCGTACACGGAAATTAAAAATCTTTTGAAATCAAAAACTTTAAATACTGAAAAATGAAGCTTGAAAAATACAGTTTTGGAGTGGGAGACCGCTTTAATCATCAGGGAGAAGCCCAGTTAAGTGCTTTAATAACAGCCACCTCAGAAGGGGTAGAAGTCGTTCCGGTTTGGAATAAATCGAACAGAGAGCACAACACCATTCATTCTGAGCCTGAAGGCACAAGGCAGGAAGCAGATACTGCCGTAAAAAATCTGGGTTGGGAAGGGCCCTATTTTGTGGATGCCGATCACATAAACCTTTCCAATGTGGACAGGTTCATCGATCATGCTGATTTTTTTACACTCGATGTGGCCATGTACATTGGCAATGAATCTACATCTGAAGATGTTGATGCATTCAAAAAATCATGCGCTTCGCTGGGTGAAAAGGTCACTATTCCGGGAATTCCGGAGCCAATTCGTATTTCGGATAACCTGTTGGATGAAGTAGCCGGAAAATATCTGGCTGCCATTAAGGAAGCCGGCAAAATTTACCGGCATATCGATGCCCGAAAAGGAACCGGTAATTTCGTAACCGAAGTTTCCATGGACGAGGTGGAAGCGCCGCAAACACCGATAGATATGTTTTTTATTCTGAAAATGATTGCCGATGAAAAAATTCCGGCGCAGACCATAGCTCCGAAATTTACCGGACGGTTTAACAAAGGTGTGGACTATGTGGGTGATGCAGATCAGTTTGCCAAAGAATTTGAACAGGATGTTCTGGTGATTGACTACGCGGTGAAAACTTTTGGCCTTCCTGAAAATCTGAAGCTGAGCGTTCACTCCGGGTCCGATAAATTTACCATTTATCCGATTATGGCCGAAATCATCAAGAAACACGACAAAGGCCTTCATGTAAAAACCGCAGGAACCACCTGGCTCGAAGAGGTTATTGGACTTGCCATTGCCGGGGATGAAGGGTTAACTATAGCCAAAGAAATTTATACCAAAGCGCTGGCCCGCAAAGATGAATTGTGCGCACCATACGTCGACGTAATTGATATTGACGACGCACAACTTCCTTCGCCGGAAGTGGTTGCCGGCTGGACCGGGGAAAAATTTGCCGGCACACTGCGTCATATTCCCGGTCATCCTGATTACAATCCCAACTTCAGGCAGTTGATTCACGTTGGATACAAAGTGGCTGCCGAAATGGGTGAAAAATATACCAACCTGTTGAAAAAATATGCAGATGTGGTTGGCGGATGCGTGGAAGAAAACATTTACGACCGCCACCTGAAAAGATTGTTCAACCTTTAAGAAAAACCGATGAAAAAATTTATGGATGAAAATTTTCTGCTGCAAACCGAAACTGCACAGAAACTCTACCACCATCATGCGGCAAAAATGCCCATCTTCGATTACCATTGCCACATTCCGCCAAAAGATATTGCCGATGACAGGCAGTTTGAAAACATCACACAAATTTGGTTATACGGCGACCATTACAAATGGTTTTGTACAGGCGATGCTTCCGACTGGGAAAAGTTTGGAAAATGGGCCGAAACCGTTCCGCATACGCTCCGGAATCCGCTTTACCACTGGACTCACCTGGAATTGAAACGATTTTTTGGAATTGAGAAAGTATTAAATCCATCTACAGCCAAAGAAATTTGGGACGAATGCAATGCCAAACTGAAAACTCCGGAATACTCTGTACGAAATATTATTCGCATGGCCAAGGTGCATACAATCTGTACAACCGACGATCCGGTTGATTCACTGGAATACCACCGGCAGATAAAGACCAGTGGTTTTGGAGTTGCAGTGTTGCCTGCCTGGCGGCCCGACAAAGCAATGGCGGTTGAAAACGCCGAAGCCTTCAATCAG
>CAZCPH010000576.1:0-2298 GCA_964500105.1 uncultured Mariniphaga sp.
AATAACAATTTGCTATTAAAACAACAACTAAACAATGATGGCTTGTTATTTTACGATGTTATTGAAAAAAGTAACCGGTCAATTATGGATAACCTATCGGTGAAAATCAGTCAGTATGTTTCCGGCTGGCAGGTCACTTTCAATGTAAAAGCATTTTATAACAACCAGAAAAAAGAGTACCTCCTGAATGAAGCCCTCAATAATCTTACAAACCGTCTGTTTGCAATTAATCCGGGGATAAGTGTCAACCGCTGGAAAAAGGTTAGTCTTCAGTACAGTTATCAGGGTCAGCTCATTCGGCATAATTCACAACAGATAAAAGTTTCAGTTGTGAATCAAGAACATAAGGCAAGTATTTTTGTGACTCCGCTTGAACAGCATTTAGTTGGTTCCGATTGGGAATATTACAGTACACATCAATTAGGACAAGCAGGCTCCAATGTATTTTTCACCAATTTTTTCTATCATTTTAAACCACTAAGAGGAAAATTCAAATACAAAATATCGGTAAATAATTTATTTAATCAATCTGAATTTGTTCAGTTCTATCAAAATGATATTTCATTAATGCGGAGCAGTTACGTCATTAATCCCCGCCAAATTATAGTTACAGTTAGCCTTGGTCTGTAATTTGAATCCTAAATATGAACTAATCATTCAAATATTCATCACCAAACGAAACACCCATTCGCCGGGCTTTTATAATTAACGGATCATCGGGTTCCACCAAACGGAGTTTGCCGCCAACTTCCTCAAGCGGCACAGTAGTGAGTTCGCCTTTCCTTACGGCTACCATAGTGCCAAAGCATCCTTCGGCAATGCACTGCGCGGCATACGAACCATATTGTGTGGCTAAAATCCGGTCCATCGGAGTTGGGCTTCCGCCCCGCTGAATATATCCTAGCACGGTTTCGCGGGTTTCAATTTCGGTGTAGGTTGTAATGGCTTCGGCCAGGTACGAGGCTGCCGATCCCTTTTTTGGGTGGTCAATGCCTTCTGCCACAACCACAATGGAATAGGGTTTTTTATCTTCGTAGCGTTTTTCAATTTTTTTACACACCGACCGGATGTTGTAGGGAACTTCAGGAATCAGAATAATATCGCCGCCACCGGCCATGCCTGAGTAAAGCGCCAGCCATCCTGCATTGTGTCCCATCACTTCAATAATCATAACCCGCTGGTGTGAGTTGGCTGTGGTATGCAACCGGTCTATGGCTTCGGTGGCAACCTGCACTGCCGATTCAAACCCGAATGTAACATCGGTGCCCCACACGTCGTTGTCGATGGTTTTCGGAATACCAATCACATTCAGTCCTTCCTGCGCCAGCATGGCAGCGGTTTTCATGGTACCGTTTCCGCCTATGCAAACCACACAGTCGAGGTCCAGTTCGGCATAGGTTTGCTTTATTTTCTCGGGTTTGTCTGTTTCATTGTCGTCGGTTTTTACAATTTTATAGGGCTTTTCGCGCGATGTACCCAAAATTGTGCCTCCCTCCGTTAAAATGCCCGACAGTTGTGCCTCTTTCAATTCAATGTAGTCTTTGTTTATCAATCCCAGATATCCGGCATTAAATCCCAAAACTTCCATGCCATATTCAACAATTGCCGTTTTACCAACACCTCTTATTGCTGCATTCAACCCGGGGCAATCGCCACCGGCAGTTAAAATTCCAATTCTTTTTGATTTACCAGTTTTACCCATCACGTGTAAAATTTATTGTTTATCATTTTTGATATGAATTCCGAAATTACAAAAGAATATCGGAAGTTTCTGTATTCAAATCATTCATTTTTTCCTGCGACATCATTTTTAATGAATGATTTAAATGTTTTGCATGTAACGTTTTTCCATTAATTTTGTAAAATCAATTGCAAGTAGTGATTCTTTAACCAATTAAATAGAATAAAAATGAAAAAAATTGTTTCTTTTCTCTTTGCAGGTGCACTGGTTTTTGGAGTTGCCTGCACCGGTGGTCAAAAAAAATCAGCAGATCAGGCTGAAGAAAAATCGGCTGTTGTTGAGGAAGTTGGTCCGAATGAACTGACTCAGGAAGAAAAAGATGCCGGTTGGGTATTGTTGTTCGACGGCAAATCCAACGAAGGCTGGCGAGGTGTGAACAAAGCTCATTTTCCGGCAGGTTGGGAAGTTGTTGACGGAACATTGCATTGTAAAGGCTCAGGCATGGGCGAAGCCGGAGCTGAAGATGGCGGCGACATTCTTTACAACAAGGAATTTTCGAACTTCCACATGAAAATGGAATGGAAAATTGGTGAAGGTGGAAACTCCGGTATTTTTTA
>CAZCPH010000577.1:0-845 GCA_964500105.1 uncultured Mariniphaga sp.
ATTCCTTGGGTTGAATTTTCAGTTCAATTCCCAGCGGATTGGCCCGGGTTGTAAGTACATCGAGCGTTTGCGGCCAAACTTTTTCATCAACTAAAAGTACATTTACGCCGGCTTTCACCATTTGCCGCGACCGCAGGTTGTACATCATAATCATGGCTTCGGCGGCGGCTGTGGCTTCGTCAAGCAACGAAGCGTTGGCAATTTCCATAGCTGTTAGCTCGCAAACCATGGTCTGAAAATTAAGCAATGCCTCCAGCCGGCCCTGTGAAATCTCTGCCTGGTAAGGGGTGTAGGAGGTGTACCAAACCGGATTTTCCAGCACATTGCGGAGAATCACCGCCGGAGTTATGGTGTCGTAGTACCCCATTCCGATATAGGTGTTGAACACCTTGTTTTTATCTGCCAGACTCAGAATTTTCCGGAAATAACGGCGCTCGGTTAGCCCTTCCTGCAATTTCAGTGGCTCTTTCAAACGGATATTTTCGGGAACGGTTTGTTCCATCAATTCATCCATTGAAGAAACACCAACGGCTTCCAACATTTCCTGAATTTCGGCCTCGCGCGGGCCAATGTGCCGGTTTACAAAACGATCGTGAGACATGTGCTTTCTATTTTGAATATTTTGATTGCAAGTATAAAGATTAACACCTTCTGAAAAAATGATTTTAAACCAATTGTTTGCCTTGTTCAGGTTAAAAACGGATTGGATCTTTTTTCAAAACCCAATGTAGTTTCCGGTCCGTGACCGCAATACACCTTTGTTTCGTCGGGCAATGCAAAAAGCTTTTCTTTGATACCCGAAATCAGTGTTTCATAATTTCCGCCAGGTAAATCAGTGCGGCCAA
>CAZCPH010000577.1:856-2282 GCA_964500105.1 uncultured Mariniphaga sp.
CACCTCCAATTAAAATTCCATCTTTTTCTGAATAAAAAACCACATGCCCCGGAGAATGGCCGGGAACGTGTATGATTTCAAGTTCGGAATTTCCAAATCTCACAGACTCGTTTTCCTGAAAAAAATAATCGGGATCGTTTACAGGGTTCATTTCAAAACCAAACATTTTACCCTGAAAAACAGCCTGTTTTATCCAATAAGCGTCTTCGGGATGGGCGTAAAACGGTATTTTAAACTGATTTCGAATAAATTCAACTCCCATAATATGATCGAAATGGCAGTGGGTATTGCTGATTTTTACCGGTTTCAGATTGTTATCAGACACAAAATCAATTATTTCTTTATGTTCCACATCGAAATAGAAACCCGGGTCAACAAAAACGCATTCACCTGTTTCGTCGGACAAAACAAACGTGTTTTCCTGCAAGGGATTTACCACAAACTTTTCAATTTTCAGCATATTTTAAAAATTTACCGTTCCTTTTAAAAGTGGAACAAAAACAAACCCACCATGTTTTTCCGTTTTATATTCGCTTTCAGAAACACGAATGATTACCAGCATTTCCTGCCGGTTTTCCTTTCCCACCGGAATCACCATTCTTCCTCCAATTTTCAACTGCTCTTTCAGTGCAGGCGGTACAGATATTGCACCGGCTGTAACCAAAATTTTATCGAACGGAGCGAATGCCGGCAATCCTTCGTAACCATCGCCAAAAAAAAAGGCCGGGCGGTAACCAATTTCAGGCAGAAAAGTCTGTGTTTTTAAAAAAAGTTCCTTTTGGCGTTCGATAGTGAAAACTTTTGCACCCATTTCGAGCAAAACTGCCGCCTGATAGCCGGAACCCGTACCGACTTCCAGAATTTTATCGTTCTTTTCAACCTGCAGCAGCGACGACTGGACTGCAACCGTGTATGGCTGCGAAATGGTTTGGCCTGCACCAATGGGAAACGCCTGATCTTTATAGGCAAAATTCAGAAACGAGCTTTCCATAAACAAATGGCGGGGCACTTTTCCGATGGCTGCCAACACACTCTCATCCCTGATTCCTTTAATTTTCAAACCATCTACCAGTCGCTTGCGCAGTCCCTGATGCCTTAAACTGTCATTTTCCGTCATTCTCCGATATATTATGCTGCAAAAATAGCTGAACCCGCCAAAGCGACCTAAATTTCTGTTTACAATATTAACATTTAAAGTTGATAAGTTCACAGGTGCAAAACAAAAACAAGTTGTCGCTATTTTTATATTTGCGCTATGCTGAATCTGGGATTGATAGGAGATATTCAACAACTGGAGCCATTTGCAAAAAAGGCTCAGGAACTTCGGGAGATATACATTACCGGAAAATCGTCGGTTGGGACGCCAACAGGAAATTTTCGGTTATCAGCACCGGAATTTAACCGGATTGAACTGATCGAACGTTCA
>CAZCPH010000578.1:0-2277 GCA_964500105.1 uncultured Mariniphaga sp.
GGAAACGACATATTGTTCATTGGTTCTGCTGTTTTTATACTGTGGATAATAAATCTGCTGACTTTTATTATTGACTCTGTTTTTGAAATTGACCACTTACATAAAGTTTCAATTGAAAGTGTTCTGTTATTCTCAACTACTTGGGCAGTAAATATTTATTTTTCTTTGAAAATCTTTAAACCAATTCCGATTTTTCTGCGACAACCTCTATTAAGAATTCTTCTATGGTCACCTTTAGTTTTCTTAGACTTTACAGGCGACAGAACAGGATATTCAGAAGCACCAAGCTATTTACTTTACTTATTCAATGACGGACTATTACCTATTTCAAGTCTATTGTTGGAGCCTTTAAGTCACACGACAGACTTTCAACATAGACTGATATACTCAAACTTGATATTATGGGTCGGATTTGCAATTGTTCAGGCTTTGATTTTATTCTGTGCAGAACAGATAGTGAAAATTGAAAATAAAAAACAGTGGCTAGTCGAGTAGGTAAAGGGGAGTTTCACCCCTAAACCTCTCTCAGAACCGTACGTGAACCTCTCGATTCATACGGCTCTTATTATGCAGTCAATTTTCAGGTTAATTGATAACCTAAAACCCAGTGATAAAATAAATTTGGATACTGGTTGCACACCCATCTCAGCCATTGCACAGCTTTAACTTTGCTTCGTTTGAAACGTTTGTATTTGTTCAGTATCCATTTTATCATTCGATGATGCAGGTAGTAAAAGACTGGTTTCAAACACCTACGGTTGATTTTTCCATAATAATTTAACCAGCCCCGTATTTTTGGATTTAACAGTGCTGCCAAATCCTGAATAGTACGCTGTGTTTTGTTATGAAAATCAAGTTTCCGCAGTTCTTGCGTGATTCGCACCTTGGATTTTCGGCTCATAATACAATCGAATTGCAGAAAACTCCCACCTTTCTTTAGCTTCATCCGTACAGGACGAAAACTAAATCCCAGAAAATCAAATTGTACAGGATAACCTTTTAGGTTTCTTCCTGATTTCTTGCAATAAACAATCTTTGTCTTCTCGGGATGGGCTGTGAGGCCACATTCCGTAAAACGTCGTTTTACTGCTGCAAGCAAAAGGTTGGATTCCTGATATGTGCGACAATGAATAACAATATCGTCGGCATATCGTACCATTTCAACTACTGGGTAATGGATTTTCAGCCACTTGTCAAAACAGTAGTGCATAAATAAATTGGCCAGTAATGGACTAATGACCCCGCCCTGTGGTGTCCCTTTTCCTGATGTTGGCAATAATGTGCCGTCAGGAAGTTGAACCGGAGCTTCAAGCCATCTGCGGATATACATTAATACCCATTTCTCCGAAACATGCTTTTTCAAAGCTTTTAATAATAGCACATGATTTACATTCCCGAAAAAGTCCTTTATGTCCAAATCAATTGCCCAACTGTATTTTCGTACATTTTCCTGTACTTTCTTTACTGCTGAGAGTGCACTCTTGTTTGGCCGGTAGCCATACGAGTTTTCTAAAAATTCAACTTCAAGCCTTGGCTCCAGGTACGTTTTAACCACCTGTTGCGCAATCCTGTCGCTTACCGTTGGAATACCCAATGGACGCTTTTTGCCGCCCGGCTTGGGAATCTCCACACGTTTTACTCCGGGTGGAAAATAACTTCCGGAAGCCAGCCTGTTCCATATCTTATATAATTCCTTGGAACGGACTTTATCAAAATCTTCCAGTGTTTGCTGGTCAACCCCGGCACTTCCCTTGTTACTCTTCACCTTTTTGTACGCTTCCCATACCATCATCTTTGTTATGGGAACTGACTTTGTTTGTTCATTAAAAATCATCCTTAAAATTTTAAGTTGTCATTAATTCCAAACTACATAATTGAAGCCCTTTGCTCCACCCCCATTACAGAGGCTTCATCACTACTACGGCTTCATCCGCCACCTTAACAGTTATTGGTAATCGTCTTGCAGGTATTTCCTGCTTGGGTTTTCCCTTTTGCATACTGTTAAGGTTTCCTGCGTTCCGCAATAAAGCCTGAATAGGGTTCATGCCCCCTTTATGACGGTTGCCGTGCAGACAGTAATTAGGTTGCCTCTGCACTCATCCCTGACACCTCGATATTTATCAGGTTTCGACAACAACTGACCATTTCGTCACTTCATCGGAAGGTTCGCTTTCGCTCATCTCCCCTATTCACACCTGACTATTTGAACAGCCTTTTCTTCTATCGCTTCATGCGCCTTTGTTTCCTCCAACACATCATAGAAGTGGTTTGGTTGGT
>CAZCPH010000579.1:0-1303 GCA_964500105.1 uncultured Mariniphaga sp.
ACTTTCAGTTTTTCTTCGGAAAGCACCATGCGGACGGCAGGTAAAACTTCCGCCATTTTTTCTGAAACGGACAACTCTTCTGATTCCGGAAAAGTTTCAAACGTGCTTTTAAGTTTGGTTTCAACACCGGCATAAATGCCTTTGATTTCGTCGGTGGTATTTGCAGCCACAAAAATGCCATGGTTCTGAATGAGTACAATTTGCGGGTCGCGGCCAAACTTCTGGTTGTATTCGGCAATTTTTTCGGCAATTATTTTGAAAAGAATGTAACCGGGATCGGAATAGGGAACGTACAGTACATTTTCGCCGAAGATTTCGGTTGTTTTTTCTTCCGCCTGATTGCTGCACATCAATCCGTTTACCAGTGTGGAGTGGGTGTGCACCACATATTTGTAGCTGAACAGATTGTGCAGCGACGTTTCCACCGAAGGGCGCAATCCGGAATCGGGATTGACACGGCTGTTCATCAGGGCATTTTTAACCTCTTCTTCCCGTTTCACAGGATCATCAGAAAATTCCTGACTTGGAATTTCATTCAGCTTGGTACGGTCGAGCACGCAAAAACCGTTTTCATCGATTCCGCCCAAATTCACACCGCTGGCTTTAATCCACAAATGTTTTTCATTTTTAAAGGAAGTGTTTCCACCACCGGCAATTACGTAGGCTTTGTTTTGTCCGTAATATCTCGAAACTTCAATTAACTCTTTTATTTCCGGGTTCATGATTTTTTATTTTTTATTCTGTTTAAACCTTAAAGATTTTCTTCCGAAGGAATCGCTTCGCGAAAACCTTCAAGGTTTTTGGAAGTATGCGATTACCGCTTTTCCTAATTCCACAAATTTCTCTTTTTCAGCAATTTTGGCTTTGCGACCATCCAGGTACCCTACCATACCTTTACTGAGGAGGTATTGGTGGGCGGCGATAACGGCAGTTCCTTCGTAATTAATTTCCATCAGTTCTTTATCCAGCGGTACACCGCCACGACAGGAAACTTTCAGCGGGTCGATCTGCGGGGTGTTGTGTTCTGTGCCAAACGTAATGACAAAGCCGTTTTGGTGGAAAAAGGTCACAAAATCTTTCAGAATTTCAACAGCTTCAAAGTAATAAGTCCCGTCTTTTTTCTTGAAAGGCATCTCTTTCTTACATATTTGACAAATCAGTTCTTCTGCATTGTTTTTATATGTCTCATTCAACCAAGTCTTTGCATCTATCATATTTTCTGTTGTTTTAGTGGATTGGATGACTTTTTCATATTCCTTTTTAGGTGCTTTCCGGTATTTTTCAGTTATTTTCTTCTTCCGAC
>CAZCPH010000579.1:1313-2270 GCA_964500105.1 uncultured Mariniphaga sp.
GGTGTTTCATTAGTAAATCAATGTCTTCTGCTTGAATACCAGCTTGTTCTGCAAGTTTAGCGACAATGTCTTTCTTCATACCCAGCTGATCAGCCAACCTTTCATCACAAATGAATGATTCAGGCAGATTATCCAGACTGAGTTCGTTCGGTTTGACAAAAACCCCGTCCGAACGTGGCAACCAGGCGTTATCCATCAATAACTGACCGAAATTTGATATAGTCTCCTCTTCTTTGTAGGTACTTGCATTAGGTGAGAAGTCCTGACGACTTGAACGAAGAATTTTTCCCTTGATGCAATGGCTATACTGCACAGCTATTTTATTCCAAATGATTTCACTTTTTTCTATAGAGATGTTCATCAGGGCATGCTCAAGCCCCGCTACATGGATGTCCGGGTCGAAACCTCTTAGCCCACGCCTATATCCAGAGCTGTATTTAAGCGATACAAATTCAGTCGAACCAGGACTTGACTTACTGCTAATTCGAATACCATCTGAAACGCCCAGGTCTTTAAAAAATGCCAATGTGGTCTGGGAATAATTCTGATTGATAAATCCGGTTGTGTCGCTACCAGAAAAGTACACCATCAATTCATCATTCCGGAGATATGCATCAGTCGGCCTCTGATAACTCGTTGTTTCTACGTTAGGTATTTCTGTAAGAATAAAAGGTGTCTCACGTAGCCGTTCTTTCAGTCTCTGTTTCTTTTCTTGGGAGTCCGTCTTGTATGCTTGCTCAATCTTAGCCAGATCTCGGTTGTGCTCATCAATGGTCACTTGTGAGGTATCAGTGGTGTATTTCGGTAGAATCCTTTCGATGACTTCTTCCAGAAGGTCTAATTCCGGCACGCGAAGTTCCTTCAGAAACTTGTGGGCTTCTTCGTTCTGTGAAATATTTGATCTTACGATTGGCAAGGTCGTATCAATATCTGTCCCCAAAGTTAGATATGCATTTG
>CAZCPH010000580.1:0-379 GCA_964500105.1 uncultured Mariniphaga sp.
ACAAGCATCGTTCAGGAATACGGTGCGTATTACATCGACGCAGGACAAAACAAAAAACGTTTATTGAGCCTGCTCACACAGGGGCGCGAGTTGGAAAACTACGTTACCCCAATCAAGAGCAACGACACCATTTACCGTTTAGGTAATGCCGCTTTTAACAGTCTGGTACAGCCGTTCCAGAAAACGTTTACCCAAAAAGGCGGAGTAACGCTTACCCCGAACGAAATCAGGGTGTACAACTTCAAAATTGATGATGAATTTTACCCGGACGAAATTAAAGCCACATGGCTCGGTTTTCTTGCAGCGCACCGGGTTGACCGCAAAGAATGGCCGCTTGTTAAATGGCTGATGGAAGTCTATTACAAGCAACAGATTGACC
>CAZCPH010000580.1:389-2259 GCA_964500105.1 uncultured Mariniphaga sp.
CCGGAGTTGCAGGAGCCGACGGAACCTCGATGACCGGTTTGCAGAAACAACTGCAGGTTGGTGTTGATGCAGAAAACATTAACTCTGTGAATATTGGTGCGCTTGATGTCGATACCATTTTCGACCAGGTGGAAGCGTTCACCGATGAAATCAGCGAAGTTTACCAGGGTGTGGAAATGAACATTTTCATGAGCCGGTACTGGTACAAAAAGTACATGCAGGACAAACGTGCCCAGGGATTTTATCAGAAAACTTCTGATAAGGAAATTGACGGTGGAATTGATTTCACTCCGCAAAGTGTGAAACCGCTGGCTTGCATGACCGGAACCAGCGATATTTTTTGCACCCCGCGTGCAAACCTGATTCACATTACCCCGGAAACCCTTACCAAAAACAACTTTAAAGTTGAAGAAGCAAAACGTAACGTGGCTGTTATGGCCGACTGGTGGGAAGGTTTGGGATTTGGAATTAACGGCGCCGTTTGGACAAATATCCAGGCTTCAGGTTCCGGTTCTAATTAAAATATAATGCCGGTAGTGCTATTGCTGCCGGCTATGTTTAACCAAAAGAAAGAAAGGAACTGAGCAATGGAATTTACAGATATTAGCAAGAACTTACCCAACGGCGAAAACATGGGCGGCCTTCAGCAGAAGGTATATTTTGGTTTTTGGGACGATGTGGCTACCTGGCCCACCAAGCCAACCAACCCCGCCACCATTGAGGAAAACGGCGTGCTTGCAGGCGAACTTGCCATGAAAGCAGGAAAACGGATGTTTGAAATGTACATTACCGACGACACCGGCGAATTCAACATTGAAAGCGTTGGTGAAGTGGATGGAAAATCGTATGTGCTACACCTTTTGTTGTTCCACCCGGGACTGCAAAAGAAGATCCTCGGTTTTATCAACGCCATTAAAAACGACAATCTGTTTTTTGTGGTTACCGATGCCGAGGGGCAAACCTACCTGATGGGCGACTCGCTTCGTCCGGCTGTTTTTATTGGCGCACCCGACGGTGGTGGAACAGGCCGCGAAACCGCTGCACGCAAAGGGATGAGTATGGAATTTACCTACAAAACACCCAACGTGTATGTGTACGAAGGCAGTGTTCCGTTAACTGAGGCTGCAAGCGCATAACCATGTGGCAAAAGTATTTTAAAGTGATAAACATAGTGCCCGGCCGGGTTGTAGTACCTGGTCGCGGTACTATTGATTTCAGCAGGCCCGACGTTCCGCTGGAAATGGTAAGAGAACTATACGAAAATGATTTTCCGTACCTCGATATTACCGAAGAAGGGAAAGAAGTAATTTATGATATAAAAAAAGCCTCCCCCAACCCCTCCAAAAGAGGGGAGAAAGAAGAAGAAACACCTGATTATTTTACCGGCACAGAAAAAATTCCGGTAATGAAAACGGAAAAACCCAAACGCAAACGAAAGAAGAAAAATTCTGCAAACGACCAGGGATAAATGCTGTTTTTCATTCAGTACAAATCGCCCGCTGTAAGGTGGGCGATTTTTTTTATTCCATCTTCCAACTTCCCGCTTCCAACTTCCCGCTTCTTCCTGTCCTTTCTGTCCTTTCTGCCCTGTTTTCTGCACCCTAATTTGGCAGAAAAAAGAGCAAATGATTTGGTATTTTACTCCATACAGTTTTGAAAAGCGCCTTTTTGAGGCATGGGACCAATACATGAACCTGGTTACCGACTCCGAAGACTGGGTGTGTATGATGGATGGCGATATCGCTTTTTTAAATTCCGATTTTGGGCACCAAATACAGGAATACATTGATAAGTATCCTGATGCCGGACTGTTTACCTGCTATGCCAGCCGGAGCAGAACCCCGTGGATGATGCCGGCAAACCATATTTT
>CAZCPH010000581.1:0-2258 GCA_964500105.1 uncultured Mariniphaga sp.
GATGTAATTATGCCTAAAACGGACGGCTATGAGTTGTGTGAACGTATAAAAAATGACGAACGCACTTCCCACATTCCTGTTTTACTGCTTACGGCTCTGCATTCAAAAGACAACGAGATAAAAGGCATTACCACCGGAGCCGACGATTATATTACCAAACCTTTTGATCTGTCGGTGCTGCAGGCTAAGGTGGAGAATGTATTATCCATTCGTGAATCGTTGAAAGAAAAATTCAGCAGAAATGTGGTACTGGAGCCTACCAATATCGAAATTACTTCGCCCGACGAACGCTTTCTGCAAAAAGCCATGCAGGTTGTGGAGGAAAACATTTCGGACTGCGACCTGGATATTGAAACCTTTTCAGAAAAAGTGGGGGTGAGCCGCATGCAGCTTTACCGTAAACTTCACGCCCTCACCAATATGACAGTGAAGGAGTTCATCCGGCACATCCGGTTAAAAAGAGCAGCTCAAATGCTGGTTCAGAATAAAATGAACGTTTCGGAAGTGGCATACGAAGTCGGGTTTAAAGATTTATCCCATTTCAGGAAATGTTTCAAGCGCGAATACGGCATGAGTGCCACAGAATTCATTGCCAGATCGCACAATGAAAATACTTTTCTAAATAACTAAAAATTAGATGTTTGTAGTTTAATTCCCGGAAATTTTCTGATATTAGTCCTGCTTTTTGGGAAATATAGCCCTCCTGTGGGAAACCATACCGCAGGTTATGGGAAAAACATCTACTGGTTTTATCTGCCATTCGACTACCTTGCCCTATCATTAAATTTGAATTGATCTCAATGGACAAGATTCAGAAAAATCTAAAAAGAACAAACCGCACCATCGTTGCCATAGTAGTTGTTTTATCGGCAGCCCTTATTCTTCTTTTAAATTTGATTTTGTAACCGGAAATGAATAAATAATTTTTTAAAATAATATCGAACCTAATTTTAAAAGTATGGTAAAAATGAAAAGTAAAAACAGAAAAAAACCGTTGATAAAAATTCAGCGTGTTACCATTCTGGTTATTGCCCTGTTTTTTTTCGGGATTACTGCTTTTGCCCAACAGCAAACGGTTACCGGAAAGATAACAGATGCAACTACCGGTGAAGCTTTGCCGGGAGTTAACATTGTGATTATGGGTACAACCACAGGTACTGTTTCCGATGTTGATGGCAACTACCGGTTAAATGTAAATAATGCTCAATCCGATGTTCTGGTGTTCCGTTTTATCGGATTTACCGAGCAGGAAATACCTGTCAATGGCCGTTCAGCTATTAATGTTGAAATGGAAACTACGTCGTTTGGTATTGAAGAAGTGGTAGCCATTGGTTACGGAACAGTTCAGCGCCGCGATATTACAGGGTCGGTGGCATCGGTAACCGGCGAAGCATTGCAGGCCGTTCCGGTTTCCAGTCCCATCGAAGCTTTAACAGGAAAGCTGGCAGGTGTTCAGATTGCGGCAACAGAAGGCTCACCCGATGCTGAAATCAGAATCAGGGTTAGAGGCGGCGGTTCTATCACACAGGACAACACACCGCTTTTTATTGTTGACGGATTTCCTGTATCTTCCATTTCCGACATCCCGCCTTCGGATATTGAGTCTATTGATGTTCTGAAGGACGCTTCTTCTACTGCCATTTATGGTTCGCGTGGTGCAAACGGTGTAATAATAATTACCACAAAAGGAGGCGTTGCCGGAAAAGTGAGGGTTAACTACAACGCTTATTCGAGCTGGAAAAAACTGGCCAACAAACTGGATGTGCTTTCTCCCTACGATTTTGTAAAATGGCAGTACGAACGTGCCCAGTTGGCCAACGAACCTGAAAGATATACCGATATTTACGGCAACTTTCAGGACATGGACCTGTATGGAGAAGTTACACCTAACGACTGGCAGGAACAGGTTTTTGGAAGAACCGGTTTTACGTTTAACCACAATTTAAGCGTTACCGGCGGTTCTGAAAATACAACCTATTCGCTGAGTTATAGTCATGTGAACGACAAAGCCATTATGCAAATGTCAAGTTTTAAACGGGATAACCTCGCTTTAAAACTGACCAATAAGCCGACTGACAGAATTACCATTGATCTTTCTATGCGGTATGCCAGCACCCAGATTGAAGGTGGTGGTGCAAACGAACAAAATGAGGTTTCTTCGGCTGATTCACGGTTGAAATATGCCATGATCTTTCCGCCGTTCCCAATTCCCGGTTTAACCGATACGGATGAAACCGACCAGAGCTTTTTCCTCTACA
>CAZCPH010000582.1:0-713 GCA_964500105.1 uncultured Mariniphaga sp.
TTCCTATTGAGTTTCAGCATAAAAACAGCATCCAGTTGGAGTTGTTCGGGCACGGTTTGTTTTATTCCCTAAACTACGAACGCATTCTGATAAACGGTGAAAATTATAAAACCACCGCCCAGGCAGGTTTTGCCTGGTACCCGCCGGCAACCGATGTCAGGGAATTTTGGTTACCGTTTTCCATTAACGAACTGATTTCATTCAACCAACACCACATCGAATTTGGGCTGGGAACGGCTTTTACCAATGAAGAAATGCAGGGTTTAACCGGTGAAACCACAAGGGATTGGAGCACTTTTTTAACCGGGCGGGCTGGATACAGGTACCAAAAACCCGATGGGCGTTTTATTTTCAGAATTGGTTTCACGCCTTTATATGAACTGGACGGTAAGGAACTTCATCCGTTGGGCGGAGTATCCTTTGGGTATGGTTTTTAAAAAGCAGAGAAGATTCATCTTCTTTTCCAGTCTGTGGAAAATAACTGGTCCCTGAACGCAACCATTTGTATTTTAAAAACATCTTGAAAAAGTAACCAAATTGTAAGCGCAATGAAAAATCTGATTTGGCTTTTATTTCCTCTTTTATTGATTTCATGCCAGGAGGAACCGGAATTTTTAATTCAGAATTCAGATGAATTAATGGGTAGCTGGACAAACCAGGTGGAAAATGATACCATCATGGTATTTACCAAAGCTGATTCCCTTAAAAATAAC
>CAZCPH010000582.1:723-979 GCA_964500105.1 uncultured Mariniphaga sp.
TTAAACCAAATCAGGTTTTTATCGAACGAAAAAATTCCGGATGGTGCGGAACTCCTCCCATTGCTTACGCTGATTTTGAAGGAACATGGCAGCGGCAGGATTCAATCTTAATAATTACCGTTGATTACTGGGGTGGCACGGCCGACTACAAATGGGAAATCATTTCGGTAGATGAAAACAGGTTGAAGATTTATAAGATGAGCGAAGAATACCACAATGAATTCTGAGCAAAATGAAAACATCAATTTACACAATC
>CAZCPH010000582.1:989-2257 GCA_964500105.1 uncultured Mariniphaga sp.
CACAATCATCGTTGTTATTCTGACAGGCTTGTTCACGGCCTGCAACGAAGACCCCATCGAAATTCCGAAGGTACTTGATGAAGTGCCGTCAACTACATATTTTGATACCGAAATTTTCGCTGAACAGAATTTAAAAATTTACGGCACCTGGAAGCTATTTGATATTTCCGGCGGAATTCACGGTTCAGGTTATGAACCGGATTTTGATTACCTGGTCATTAAAAAAGTGGGAATTTATGGTTTTGTAAAAGACAACAGCCTGCTGGAATATGGTAAAATAGTACCTGCTCTCTGGAATCCCAACGATTTACGGTTAAAAGTTGATTTTGAAAAAGATGAAAATTCCGATTCGTTTTTTACCGACACCGAAAAGTATGTACATTACACCGGAAACGATACCCTGCATTTAAGCTCTCCTTGCTGCGACAGGTATAATTACCATTTTGAAAGGGTAGAATGAAAGAGATAGAAAAAACAGAGCCGGCAAATTGAATAACTTTTGCCGGCTCTGTTTTTAAATTTTTTCTGAGGATATTTAAATAAAAAACTTCAGTATAAACAGCGCGGCCAGAACAATCATAACCACTGAAATATCTTTCACTTTCCCGGTTAACAATTTCAGGAAAACATAAGACAACATACCGAAAACAATTCCTTCGGCAATACTGTAGGTAAGTGGCATAATTATGATGGTGATGAAGGCCGGAATAGCTTCTGTAAAATCTTCAAAATTGATTTTTTGAATGGGCGACATCATAAAAAAGCCCACCAAAACCAGTGCTGCGGCTGTTGCAGCGGCCGGAACCATGGTAAACAGCGGAGCAAAAAACAATGCAACCAAAAACAATCCTGCGGTTGTTAGAGCGGTAAGTCCGGTTTTACCACCCTCGGCCACACCCGAAGCGCTTTCAACATACGTGGTTACCGTACTGGTTCCCAGCATAGCGCCCACAGTGGTTCCGATTGAATCGGCAAAAAGCGCTTGTTTTGCGCGGGGAACTTTCCCGTCTTTGGTAAGCATGCCGGCTTTATCCGAAACACCCACCAGCGTTCCAACCGTATCGAACATATCCACAAAAAGGAAAGTGAACAATACAATCAGCATATCGAGGGTAAAAATTTCGGAAAATTCAAATTTAAAAAAGATGGGCGAAAGCGACGGCGGGGCACCCACCAGATTACTTTCGGGCATTTGAGTAACACCAACGGGGAGACCGGCAATAGTCGCCGCAAAAATTCCGATGAGTAACGCGCCTTTCACTTTAAGG
>CAZCPH010000583.1:0-2235 GCA_964500105.1 uncultured Mariniphaga sp.
TTCAGCAGTTTGATCCTCCCGGCGTAGGGGCGCGTGACTTGAAAGAATGTCTGCTGCTGCAACTCAACCGAAGGGAAAACACAAACCACAAGCTGGCCCGGGAAATTATCAACGATTTTTTTGAGGAGTTTACCAGAAAACACTACGAAAAAATCAAGAAAAAGCTGGAGCTGACCGACGAAGAGTTAAAACACGGTATTGACCAGATTCTGAAATTAAACCCCAAACCCGGCAGTTCATACAGCAATCCGCTCAATAAATCAAACCAGCACATCATTCCCGATTTCATTCTGGACAATATTGACGGGGAACTGAACCTTGGTTTAAACCAGCAAAATGTTCCGGATTTGAAGATAAACGACACCTACCTGGAAATGATGCATGCCCTGGTAAAAGAATCGAAAAACAAGCACAAAAACCAGAAAGACGCACTGGTGTTTGTTAAGCAAAAAGTTGATTCGGCCAAATGGTTCATCGATGCCATAAGGCAACGAAACCAGACATTGTTGTTAACCATGTCGGAAATTATTAACTTTCAGAAAGAGTATTTCAAAGATGGTGACGAAACCAAACTACGCCCGATGATTCTGAAAGACATTGCAGAAAAAACCGGCCTCGATATTTCAACCATTTCACGGGTTTCAAACAGCAAATACATTCAAACCCATTTCGGTATTTTCCCGTTAAAATATTTTTTCTCGGAAGGAATGCAAAAAGAAGACGGCGAAGAGGTATCAACCCGGGAAATCAAAAAAATTCTGCAGGATTGCATCGAAAATGAAGACAAACGCAAGCCGTTAACCGATGAAAAACTGACCAAAATTCTCAAAGAAAAATCGTACAACATTGCCCGCCGTACTGTAGCGAAATACCGCGAGCAGCTCGACATACCGGTAGCCCGCCTAAGAAAGCAACTGTAACATGGCGAAAAAATTTGCACAAATTGTTTCCATCATCCTTCATCCGGTTTTTATACCAACACTGGGCTTTCTTCTGTTTTTTAATTCAGGATTTTACTTTTCGTTTATTACATGGGAAGCCAAACGGTTTGTACTAATGATTGTATTGCTTTCCACCGGAATACTGCCACTGCTGGCTATGGCTTTGCTGTCCATTAATCCAAAATTTGAAACATCGTCTGAATCCGGCACCAGCCGTGCGTTGCCCCTGCTTATTTCATCGGTTTCGTACTATGCCGGTTATCTGCTTTTAAACCGGATAAATGCCTACCCGGTCTTCAAAATTTTTCTGATAGCCTCTGTGCTCGTTATTGTTGTGCTGCTGATTCTTTCCCTTAAATGGAAAATAAGCAGTCACATGGCTGCCATGGGTGGTTTAACCGGTGCACTGCTGGCACTTTCATTCCGCACAGGAATAAATCCGGTGTGGGCAATTGTTTTGGTAATTGTTGCATCGGGGCTGGTGGGCACATCGCGACTCATTCTCGGGAAAAACCGGCTAAAGTATCTCGAAATTGGTTATTTGCTGGGGTTTGCAACGCTTTATCTTGTAATCTACTTCGTTTAGCCTATTCCACAAACTTATACCCAATACCTTTAAGGGTTTTAATGTGGTCGTTACCAATTTTTTCGCGCAGTTTACGTATATGAACGTCTATTGTACGGTCTCCTACCACAACATTTTCGCCCCAAACAGTGGAATAAATCTCTTCGCGGGTGAAAACCTTTCCGGGTTTTGATACCAGCAGCGAAAGCAGTTCAAACTCTTTCCGTGGTAAAACCATCTCGTTATCTCCCAGGCGAATAAGGTATCTTTCCTTGTCGATAACAAGATTACCGATTGCCACAGTTGTGGCATCTTCCTGAAATGTTGCCGGGCCAGAAGTTTCTCCGGTACGTTTCAGCAAAGCTTTTACACGGCTGATTAAAACTTTGGGTCTTACAGGTTTGGTAATGTAATCGTCGGCACCGGCTTCAAAACCTGCAACCTGCGAATAATCTTCGCCACGTGCGGTCAGAAACGCAATGACTGTTCCGTTTAAAGACGGCATTTTCCGGATCTCCTCGCAGGCCGCGATTCCATCCATTTCAGGCATCATAACATCGAGAATAATCAGATGAGGCTGATGTTTTTCGGCTTGTTTAATGGCTTCAATACCATTTTGAGCAGTGAAAACTATGTAACCTTCTTTTTCGAGATTGTAGCTGATGAATTCCAGAATATCAATTTCGTCATCAACCAACAGAATTTTGAATTTATTTTCGCTCATCACGT
>CAZCPH010000584.1:0-2209 GCA_964500105.1 uncultured Mariniphaga sp.
AAAAATCGCTTCTCTATATTCGAAAAAAAATTGTAAAACTTGTTCCATTTCTGATTCTTTTTATGCGTTTTCAATTACTGATTTTACCCGTTCATTGTAAAGTTCACCATTATGTGTAATGCAGGTACCTTTAACAATATCATCTTCAAAATTGAGATTCAAAGCTCCTTCTTCCCCGATGATAAGTTTCATAAAGTTGAGCACATTTTTGCCAAACATACGGCTGGCATCGAGCGGTGTAAGAGCCGGGTAATTTGACTGGCCAATAATGGTAACATTGTTGTGAACAACCGTTTCATCATTTTTGGTCAGTTCGCAGTTTCCGCCGGTTGAAGCAGCCAGATCGACAATTATGGAGCCCGGTTTCATTTTTGCCACTGTTGCTCCGGAAATCAACATTGGTGCTTTCCGACCGGGAATTTGTGCCGTGCAGATAATCACGTTTGATTTTTCCGCCTGTGCATTAATGGCTTCCTGTTGTTTTTTCTTGTACTCTTCTGTCTGCTCAACGGCATAACCGCCGGCAGCTTTGTCTTCGATGGCGCCTTCCACTTCAACAAATTTTCCACCCAAACTTTTCACTTCTTCCTTTACGGCAGAACGCACATCGAACACATACACCTGTGCGCCAAGTTTTCGAGCAGTTGCAACCGCCTGAAGACCTGCAACGCCTGCACCCAGAATAAGCACGTTTGCGGGCCTGATTGTGCCTGCGGCAGTCATAAACATGGGGAAAAAGGTTGGTAAACGCAAAGCTGCCTCAAGCGTTGCCTTGTAGCCTGCTACGGTTGCCATAGACGAAAGAATATCCATGGCCTGCGCTCTTGTGGTACGCGGGATGGAGTCGAGACTAAAAGTCGTAATGCCTTTGTCCCTGAACAATTTAACCAGGTCGGTTTCCCAAAGTGGATTGAATGCACTGATCCAAACCTGCGAACTTTTCAGTTTCTCCACATCGCCATCTGCAGGAGGATGAATTTGCAGCAAAACATCTGCTTTTTCAAAAATTTCGGTTCGCGATACAACCGAAGCTCCTGCTTCTTTGTAATCTGCATCAGAGGCGAATGCTTTTTCGCCGGCTGACTGTTCCACCAAAACCTCAGCTTTTAGTTCAATGAAGTTTTGTACAACGTCCGGTAATAAAGCAACACGGGTTTCGTTGCCATGCTCTTTTAACAAACCAAGAATCATAAATAAATTGATTTAGATGAATTTTGGGTACAAAGCTAATAATTTTTATTTACCGTTAACGTTAACGGATCAACTTTTTATCCTAATTTTTTTAAAAACATGGTAATGTTAATCAAAATACTTTGTTGCAATTTCTACCAAATGCTTTCCGTTAAAAGGTTTGGGCAGATAATCATCGCATCCGGCTGCAATTGCTTTCTCTTTGTCGCCTGCCAAAGCATAAGCGGTTTGGGCAATAACAACAATACCGGGATTTATTTTTTTAATTTTCTCCGTAGCTTCGTAACCGTCCATTACCGGCATTTTTATGTCCATCAGAACCAGGTCGAAATCGTTGTTTTTTTCAAACAAATCAACGGCTTCTTTTCCGTTTGCTGCAAAAATCAGCTCTTTGCATTTTTCTTTTAACAGTTCCGAAATGTACATCCGGCTTGTGTAATCATCTTCGGCAACCAGAATTTTCAGTTTTTTTAATGCGTCACCACTGCTCAAACCGCTTTTAATTTCCGGAATCTGTGGAGAATCATCTACAATTTGCTCATACGGAATAGTAAAATAGAATTGCGTTCCTTTTGCAATTTCTGACTGAAGCCAGATTTCGCCTCCCATAATTTCAACGTATGCTTTGGCAATTGAAAGTCCCAAACCAGCACCTTCGTATGGCTTTGAAAGACTTAAATCGGCTTGTACAAAACGATCGAAAACCAATTCCTGATGTTTTTTTTCAATTCCGATTCCGGTATCTTTCACGAAAAACTCAAGATTATTACCTGCAAGCCGGTACCCAAACTCAATTCTGCCTGAATGTGTGTATTTAATGGCATTCTTTATGAGGTTGATTAAGACACCGTTTAGTTTTTCCTCGTCGGTTTTTACCAAAGCTTTTAGAGCGGGCAGTGTTTTGTGTACTTTAAGTGTGAGACCTTTGGCGGTAGCCTCGTGCCTGAAAAACTTATAGACAAAATCCAGTTGTTCGTTAATTTTTACATCTTTCTTTTTTACTTCCAGCGAACCCGAC
>CAZCPH010000585.1:0-2208 GCA_964500105.1 uncultured Mariniphaga sp.
GGGTGTTGACCTGTCCTTTTTTTTATAAAAGCCTCTCCTTTCCTCTCCTCGTGAATGGAGTAAGAAAAAGCCAATAAAAATTCAATTTATCAAACCAGAGAATTTCAACTCTTCCGGATATTCAATATCTGCCAAAAACAAGCCGTTTGCAGGCGCAGAAGCTCCAGCAGCACCGCGGTTCTTCTTTTCAATAATTTTTCTGAAATCTTCCAATGGGAGTTTCCCTCTCCCAACATCCAGCAAAGTTCCAACAATGGCCCGCACCATGTTTCGTAAAAAGCGATCGGCTTTTATTCTAAAAACCAGCATTTCTTCCTGTTTTACCCATTCGGCCTGGAAAATTTTGCAGAAATTGGTTTTTACGTCGGTATGCAACCGGCTGAAGCTGGTAAAATCATCAAACTCAAAAAGTACTTTTGCAGCCTCGTTCATTTTGTTTAAATCCAAATCTCCATGATAATAATATGCCGTTTCGGTTTTAAACGGATTTTTTTGGGAGGTTATATAATAATGGTATGTGCGCGAAATGGCACTGAACCGGGCATGCGCATCTTTTGGAACCCGCCGGATTTTTTGAAAAGCAATATCAGATGGCAAAAAACTGTTCAACCTAAAAACCAGTTTTCGCGGATTCCAAATTTCTTCTGAAACATCGAAATGTAAAATGTAATACGAAGCATGAACACCGGTATCGGTGCGCCCGGCCCCAACCACCGAAATTTCTTCCCGCAAAATGGTCGATAGAGCTTTTTCAACAGTTTCCTGCACAGACGTCGCGTTGGGCTGAATCTGCCAGCCGTTATATCGGGTTCCTTTAAAACTGAGTTGAGCAAAGTAACGGTGCATTGTTCCATTTTCTTTTCAACTCCAAAAATAACATAAAAACTTCCTGAAATTCTGTCAGCCTCTATAATTTTGACATTCAATTTCTTTTAAAAACAGGCCCACACACACTGTCATTCAGACATTTAATCCCTAAAAAAATGACACATTTTTGCCCGTGGTATTTTATTTGATAAATGGTATGCAGAAACAAAACAATGTTGAACTTTAAAAATAAAAGGAGGATTTAGCCATGACACTTGCAAGAAGATCAGAAAGTAATTTCCCGTCGTTTTTCGACAGGTTCTTTAACAGCGACTTAATGGACTGGAACCTCACCAACTTTTCCGGTCCGAATGCTACGTTGCCGGCTGTTAATGTAAAGGAAACAGATGACGAGTACATTCTGGAAGTTGCAGCTCCGGGAATGACCAAAAAAGACTTCAAAGTCAATTTCCAAAACAATGTGCTCACCATTTCTTCTGAAAAACAGGAAGAAAAGAAAGAAAATGACGACAACTACACCCGGAGGGAATTCAGTTATCAGTCGTTCCAGCGTTCATTCACTGTACCGCACAACGATGTGGACAGCGACAAAATAAGCGCAACTTACGCCGACGGTATTCTGAATGTAAAACTTCCGAAACGTGAAGAAGTGAAACCAAAGCCGGCAAGAGAAATTAAAATTTCGTAAGGGCCTCCCCTTAGCCCCTCCTATAGGACGGGGAATAAATGGGAAAAAAGAGACTTAAAGGCAGGGATTAAACCTCCCTGCTTTTTTTTAGTTTCCTTATTTCTTCCTGAAGCTATGAATGGATGCCGGCAGGTAGAAAAATCTTTCCCAATAGAGGATATTGGGGAGTTTAATATTAAGCTTTAATTCTGCTTAAAATTTTTTAACAAAATAGTTAGCTCATAATAAACACAATCGTTTAAATTCGTGCACTCAAAAAACAATAAAGAATTATATAAAAAAATATGAATCAGACGGTGGATATTAAAGAATTAAACGAACGGATACAGCAGGAAAGCTCGTTTGTTGACATGGTTACTCTGGAAATGAACAAAGTGATAGTTGGGCAAAAACATCTTGTGGAAAGTTTGCTGATTGGACTGCTTTCCAACGGGCATATTTTGCTGGAAGGTGTTCCCGGACTGGCAAAAACGCTGGCTATTAAATCGCTTGCAAACACTATCAGTGCCAAATTTGCGCGCATTCAGTTTACGCCCGACCTGCTTCCGGCCGACTTGCTCGGAACCATGATTTACAGTCAGAAAAAAGAAGAATTCACCATAAAAAAAGGGCCGATATTTGCCAATTTCATTCTGGCCGACGAGATTAACCGTGCCCCGGCCAAAGTGCAGTCGGCATTGCTCGAAGCCATG
>CAZCPH010000586.1:0-2197 GCA_964500105.1 uncultured Mariniphaga sp.
GAAATGGCATCGATGTAAGCCTGGTCTCCGGTGAGTGCCGCCACATCGGCCATGCCGGTCCACATATAGGCTGCCCGCACCGAATGGCCCACTGCTTCAGTTTGTTCTACCACCGGAAGATGCGACTGGTTATAGGTTGTTTTTTTACCGATACCTCTCCCTCGGACGTCCAGAAAAAATTTGGCCAGATCGAGGTAACGCTTTTCTCCGGTAACACGATACAGTTTTACCAAACCAATTTCAATCTCCTGATGACCGGGCCAGTTCTCAATCTTTCCGTAACCGAAATCGCGATCCACCAAATCGGCACTTTTTATGGCAATGTCCAGGATTTTTCGTTTTCCGGTAGCCTGGTAATAGGCTGTGGCGGCTTCGTAAAAATGACCAAGATTGTAAAGTTCGTGACTCAAATCATCCACATTTTCCCAGCGTTCTTTTCCAATCCATTCGTGCCCGTTTTCGCCCATAATTGTACGGTTGGTAAACAGGTAACCATCTTCTTCCTGGGCATCTTCAATCAGGTTAATGAGCGAATCGATGGTATTTTCCAGCTTCGCATCGGGAAACATTTGCAACGAGTAAGCAGCTCCTTCTATAATTTTAAATACATCTGAATCATCAAAAGGATAAGGTGAACAAAATTCACCTTCCATGTGTCCGCCGGCAATGGCAAAATTGTCGATACGCCCGGTTTCATCGCTTTTCTGAATGGCGATGGGAATGGTTACATCGTGGTTGGTTTTTATACGCTTCGACCAGAAATCATCATCAACTGTCACCTTTGTAAACGGGACAGGGGAAACCAGGTATTCATTTGTTTTCTTATTCGAACATGAAAATAAGGTAAGGGCAAAAAGGAAAATGAGCAGAAGATTTCGCATGGCATTCAATTTTGATTCAGAAATCAAAAATAATGCTTTTGAATGGCATCAGGAATTATTTTTCTCACCATCTTCTGTTTCCGTCAATTTCTTCGAAATACACCTCATAAATTTTACCATCGGACAAAGTAATTTTTGCGCCCACCGTGGAAAATACCGGTGTAACGTCAAGTAATTTAAAATCCCTGATGGGTGAAAGCTCCTCCTGTGTCCATTCCGAATTATCGGTTTTGTGCAGCATCACTGTAATCATAATTTCCATGGCCGGATTTTTTGCCAGTCGTTTTTTCCGGGCAAAAACTACGGTGCTTTCATCGGCTTCTGCATTCAGGTTGGTATGAACCAGACTTTCCACATTGTCCCATCCGGTATATGTAATCAACGCTACCCTGCGGCCTTTGATGGCTGCAGTAATTACTTTTTTGTTTCCATCTTCGAATTGCTTCACTACTGCTTTTTCACCGTTGATGTGTGGCAATCCGAAATGGCCAAGTGTAAGTTCATGCTCAAACGCCAGACGGGTACGGTCAACACGGATTACTCCGCCGGGAATGATAATATCTGCCAAATCGATGATGTACCCCACCCCGTTGTTTGGTGGTTTCCGCATAATGGCCTGCCGGTAAATCACTCCGTTTTGCACTCCGTTAAACAGCATACTTTGTGAAATGGAAAAAGCCCGGTTTTTTTCGGCACTGTTGTCCACCTTCAACCCGGTTAAATAGAAATTAATATCATCTCCGCGAACATCACGCGGATCCCAGCTTCTGAAACTGTATTCCATGGCTGTTCCGCCTGCCGGGTCGTGATCTTCCCATGGGAAATGGGTGTTATAAATCAGTTTGGAGTAATTGGGATCATCATAATATACTTTGCCCGGAATGATTTCTGATGCACCGGATTTTCCGTGATTCGCCAACACCAGACCGGGGTTTTCAAGCACCACCGTTTTTGTGTCTGTACCCAGCTCTTTCCAGAATCCTTCGTTTTCGCGGGCTGTCCAAAAAGGTGAATCTTCGGGCAATGCCAGACAGATAAACGGAAGAAACATGATAAACGGACTGCCCGGACAACTGTAGTTTTGAACCATATATTCTTTTCGCCCATAAAAACCGAGGCTGGGAATTTCGTTGTGGTAAAATTCTTCCCGGGTGACAAACTGCAGCAGCGAGCCTGAACACAATCTTCGCGCAAAACCGGCATCGATTAATGGTTCTTCTTTCAGCATAAATGCTACGGGAAAAGCACCGGAAACCCAGGTACGGTAAATTATACTCCGCGACCACATGTTGATGTAGCCGTCGCGACCAAAAAAG
>CAZCPH010000587.1:0-871 GCA_964500105.1 uncultured Mariniphaga sp.
ATGCCCGATATAAGCGGGATGGAGTTGATTCGGCTGATTAAGGAACGAACACCCAAAACCCGAATTATTATGATGACGGGTTACGCAGATATTTCAACTGCGATTGAATCCATAAAAAAAGGAGCTTATAATTATATTCCCAAACCACTTAACCGCGATGAAGTGCTGAATATTGTAAGGGAAGCGTTGGAACCGGTTCAGGAAACCCCTAATGGGAAACCTAATAACTCCCTGGATGAATCGGGATATATGGAAGGTTACAGCAAACCTTCGCAACAGTTAAAAGAGTTTATCGAACTGGTAGCACCGACCCCTATGTCGGTGTTACTCGTTGGAGAAACCGGAACCGGCAAGGAATATGCGGCGAAGCTGATTCACAAAAAAAGTAAAAGGGCAGGAAAGCCTTTTGTGGCAGTCGATTGCGGGGCCATTCCCTCCGAACTGGTTGCCAGCGAATTTTTTGGGCATGTAAAAGGTTCGTTCACCGGAGCTGTTTCCGATAAAACCGGATATTTTGAAGCGGCAAACGGTGGTACGCTTTTCCTCGATGAAGTGGGAAATTTGTCGTATAAAACCCAGGTGCAGTTACTTAGGGCGCTGCAGGAACGGTTGGTAAAACCTGTTGGCAGTAACCGCGAAATTCCCGTGGATGTGCGGATTATTGCAGCAACCAACGAAGATTTGCAAAAAGCGCAGGAGAACGGCGATTTCAGAAACGATTTGTATCACCGTTTAAATGAATTCCAGATCAACCTTCCGGCGCTTCGCGAACGGAAAGCGGACATTATGTTATTTGCCGGCTTTTTTTTGGATCAGGCCAATAAATACCTGAAAAAATCGGTACAGGGTTTCGATAAAGATGTGGAACAGG
>CAZCPH010000587.1:926-2183 GCA_964500105.1 uncultured Mariniphaga sp.
TGCTTTATACAATAAAAAAGATGAATACGAGGCCATTCAAAAGGCCCTGGAGGTGGCCAACAATAATAAAAGTGAAGCTGCGCGGCTGTTGCAAATCGACAGGAAAACCCTTTACAACAAGTTGAAACTTTATAATATCGACTTATCGGACAGGGGTAACTGATGGTCTTCACTGATTTTTTTCAAAAGTATATCGGTATTTTTTAAAACTGTTTTTCCGGCCTCCATCCAATTCATTTTCTCTTTTTTATCGAATTTTGTTTGTTCCAGAAAACTGAGGGGTGCAATCACTGAACTGACTCCAAGTTGTTTAAATAACGGAAGCATTTTGTGGGCCAGCAACGAAAGGGATTTAAAATCTTCATTCCGAAGGTGTTGTCTGAAGAGTTCCACGTTTTGAATCGTAGATTCCGTAAAAGAAACCAGAATATCGCGGGTGGCTTCCGGGTCGTCTGCTGTAAAGGCTTTTAATGCATCAATCGAATAAAATTCACCTGATTCTTTAATCGTTTGTGCCGGCCGGGGCCGGGCTTCTTTTCCGTTTAATACTTGCGAAATCTGATGGAGCAGTTCTTCGGGTTGAAAGGGTTTTTGCAGGTATGCAGAAAATCCGGCACGTTCAAAAATATCGGGCTTCGAAACATTTCCGGTTACCGCAATGGCTTTCGGTTTTTTTACCTGCTGCCTGAAAAAATAATAAAGTTCAAAGCCGTTCATCCGGGGCATCTGAATATCTGTAATCAGTAAATCAAAAGATTTTTTTCGCAGAATTTTTAACGCTTCACGCGGATCTGAAAAAGGTGTCACTTTTAAATTGGCCGTTTTGAGCACATTTTCTGTCATTTCAAGCAGAATGGGGTCGTCATCTACCAGCAAAACATCCAGATTATTTATCGGGTGGGAGTTGACCTCAAATGCGGGTTCCTGTTTCTGCTGTTTTTCCTGAATGGTATTTTCCTGCATGTGCTCCATGGGAAGAAGAACAGAGAAACAACTTCCTTTTCCGGGTTCACTTTCCAATGTTACTGTACCGTTCATCAATTCAACCAGTCGTTTGGTAATGGTCAGGCCAAGTCCGCTACCTTCCTGTTGTGGTCCGCTTTCCGGCAAAATGCGTGAAAATTCTTCAAAAATAAGTTTGGAATGTTCCGGTGCGATACCCGGTCCTGTATCGGTCACATCGATTTGGAGCAGGTTTTTGGAGCCTTCAGCCTGCGCAAAACAACACCGTACTGTTATTTTCCCGGCGCTGGTAAA
>CAZCPH010000588.1:0-2172 GCA_964500105.1 uncultured Mariniphaga sp.
TTTTCATTCACCATAAAAATAAAGTCGGTGAGGGCAGGGGAGTAAACTGCACCGCCTGCACACGGACCGAGGATTGCTGAAATTTGCGGTATAACACCCGATGACATCACGTTGTTGTAAAATATATCGGCATATCCGGCAAGACTTTCAACACCTTCCTGAATACGGGCACCTCCGGAATCGTTTAATCCGATAACCGGTGCTCCCATTTGCAGAGCCATATCCTGAATTTTCACAATTTTATCGGCATTGGCGCGGCTTAGCGATCCGCCAAAAACGGTGAAATCCTGAGCAAAAACGTAAACAAGTTTTCCGTTAATTTTGCCATAGCCCGTTACAACACCGTCGCCAAGAATCTTTTTCTCCTGCATTCCGAAATCGTAATTGCGGTGGGTAACCAGTTTATCGATTTCATTGAATGTGCCCGGATCGAGCAATTGTTGTATGCGTTCGCGGGCTGTTTTCTTGCCGCTGCTATGTTGTTTTTCAATACGTTCATTTCCACCTCCCAGCTCTGCTTGTGCGTTAAAGTCATTGAGCTGTTTGTATTTTTCTGTTAAATTCATAAATGAATGATTTATTCGATTTCTATTAGAATTTGATTTCCTTCTACTGTGTCGCCTTCTTTTACGTTTACTTTTTTCACTATACCATCAATGGGTGCCTTGTATTCACTTTCCATTTTCATGGCTGAAATAATGATGGCGTTTTCACCTTTCTGAATAACGTCTCCTTCGTTTACCAGAATTTTTACTACTTTACCTGGCATTGGCGACGAGATGGTTTTTTCGTTACTCACGTCACCTTTGGAGCTGCGGTTGATGAGGTAACGCGATTCGGCATCAATAATTTCCAGTTCGAAGGAATCGTAAAGTGTGTGGGCAGTATATTTTTTCGGATGTTTTTGCGGAACCAGTTCGATGTTGTATGAATGTCCGCTTTCGATGATTGAAAAGGTTCCGCCCGGAGTGTGGAGCAAATCAACCTGGTAGGTTTTTCCATCCACATCCAGTTCAAGCAGGTTCCCGTTTTGTTTGAGCAGGTTTACCCAAACCACCCGATCGTTTATTTTTATTTCTACTGGCATACTTTATTCTTAAAAATGGTTGATATAAGGTGTTTTTTTCCAACGGCTTTGTGCCGGTGCAAAACCCTGGTTGTTGTTTTCCTGCACTCTGTTTATTTTCGACAGGTAATCAATATAGGCAGCAATCAGCACCATGTCTTCACAATTGTCGCAATTGTCTTGTGCCATAAGCCTTTCCTGGTTTTTTTCAATAAAATGAGTATCGTATTTTCCCTGAATAAAATCGGGTGTGTTCATTATTCTTTCCATATATTTTATGGAAGTTTTTACCCCGGTAATTTTATATTCGTACAAAGCCCGGCGCATTCTGCGGATGGCTTCATCACGGTTTGCACCCCAAACAATCAGTTTCGAAATCATCGGGTCGTAATAAATCGGGATTTCGTATCCTTCGTAAACGTATCCATCGGTTCGGACACCAAGGCCCAGTGGTTCGGTAATTTTGTAAATTTTTCCGGGGCTGGGCATAAAGTTGTTATCCGGGTCTTCTGCATAAATCCGGCACTCTATGGAATGGCCTCGCTGAAACAGTTTTTCCTGCTGAATTTCCAGCGGCTGGCCTTCAGCAATTTTAATTTGTTGTTTTACCAGGTCAACACCGGTAACACGTTCGGTAATCGGATGTTCTACCTGAAGACGTGTGTTCATTTCAAGGAAGTAGTAATTCAGGTTGTCATCAACCAAAAACTCGATGGTTCCGGCGCCTGAATATTTAACTGCCTTCGCTGCTTCAACAGCTGCCTGGCCCATTTCGTTCCTTAGCTCGGGTGTCATCAGTGGCGAGGGTGTTTCTTCAATCATTTTCTGATGGCGGCGCTGCACCGAACATTCACGTTCGAAAAGGTGAACGGCATTTCCGTGCTGGTCGCCCAGAATCTGGAATTCGATGTGATGTGGTGAACTGATGTATTTTTCGATATAGACCGAATCGTCGCCAAACGCCGATTTTGCTTCGGATCGTGCAGCCCGGACAGCTGAAACAATGTCTTTTTCGTGGTGAACAAGCCGCATTCCCTTTCCACCGCCACCTGCCGAAGCTTTTATCATTACAGGCAGGCCGATTTCTTTAATGGCCTTCAGGGCTT
>CAZCPH010000589.1:0-2169 GCA_964500105.1 uncultured Mariniphaga sp.
AAAACGGGACAAATAACCAGCCCAGCATTAAAATCATCCAGCCGTGCATTTCCCAGTGAGCCATTGCCATTCCGCTTTCGGCACCTGCGCCTGCCAGCCCAACCAAATGCTCGGAACCAATATTTGATGCAAATATGGAAGCGCCAATGGCAATCCAGGTTGCATCCCGGCCAGCCAGGAAATAGTCAGTTGTGTCTTTGTCTTTCTTTCTTAACGCATAAAAAACTACGCCAATTAATCCAAGTACAAAAAGTCCAAGTACAATCCAGTCAAGTGTTGTCATCGTAATAGTTTTTGTGGTTTTTAATCTGCTTAATTTAACTTCCCTGCAATCAGTATTTTATAATTCTTTCGAGTTCCTGTTCTACTTTATTCGGTTTCACCCGGTAATAGTACGCGCCTTTTTTCGATTCGGTTGAATTTTTATGATCAAGCTTTTCCAGTACATCCAGCGAAAGCATTTTTTTCCGAAAATTTCCGGGATCAAATGTTCGCTGATAAATGGCTTCGTATAACTTGCGCAATTGCAATAAGGTAAATTTTGAGGGTAGCAGTTCACTCCCCACCAGGCTGGAACCGGCTTTTTGCTGCAATTTTTTAAGGGCCTGCTGAATCATCTCGCCGTGGTCGAAAATAAGTGGTGGCAAATCGTTTACCGGCCACCATCTGGCTCCAAACTCTTCCGCTTTACTTTTCTTGTGTCTCCCAATTTTTATAAGTGCAAAATAAGCCACACTGACAACCCTTTCCGAAGGTTCACGAACAGGCTCAGAAAATGTATTTACCTGTTCCAAAAAAATATCGTTCAATCCGGTTGTTTGTTGTAAAACCCTGCAAGCGGCCTGGTCTGTTGATTCTTTTTCCTGAACGAAACCTCCCATAAGCGACCAATGTCCCATTTCCGGTTCGAAAGCACGCGGATAAAGCAATAGCTTGAGTTCACCGTTTTCGTAACCAAAAACCACACAGTCAACGGCTATCAGAAAACGTGGATGCTGTTTGTAAAATTCCATTTTTTAGAAATAAAATGTAAATCTAAAAAAGTGTTTTTTACTTTTTTCGATTTTCCCCAATTATTTATAAAAAAATGTTATAAAACAGGAAAAGAGATGATTCATGTTTGGGGAAATAGAATATTGGAACTTATTCCCCGGTTATTGCTTTTAAGATAAATATTTGACCTTTTACAAAACCATTTTTAATTCCTTCGCTGGCAATATATAAATCACCGGTTGAAGAAAATGCCAAACCTTCGGGTTTGTAATATATATCGGAAGGAAGGGGAAATACCTGAGTCAGGTTTTGGTTTGCAAAAACGGCCAAAAGGCGGTCGGTGGCCGAAAGCACGTAAATTTCTGACGTTTTCGGGTGCACGGCTATGGCCGAAGGATTAATTTCTGCCGTCAGGTTATCAGAAATAAGCCTGGGATATTTTTGTTTCAGCAAATCATTTATTTCGTTGTTGCTGATTGAAAAATGCAATTCAGGCTTATTCAGTTCCTCGGAATTTAACTGATAAATCCACCGTTCGTCTTTGCTGCCGGTAATAGGTTCACTTTTGCTGGCGAGGTAAAGCAGTTTTTTGGCGGGGTCGAAATACAATCCTTCCAGATTTGTTGAATGAACCGGAACCGTTATTTTTTCAGTTTCGCCGGCAAATTCTTTGGAGTTAAAGCTAAAAATAGTTCCATCGCTTCGCAAAACAAAAATCTTTTCTCCGGCAAGAGTTACATCTTCAAAATCGCCGGTGTCGGCAAACCGGATGATTCCGGCAACTTCTTCCCTTTGCAAATCATAATTAAACAATGCGCCCAGTTCGTCCTGCACCAGAAATGCCCTGTTTTCTGAAATAAGTGCAATTCCAGAAACTTCACGTAAATCTTCAGGAAGATCGAAAATTTTTGCCGGCCGATGAAACAGATAAGGCATTTCCGTTTCGCTGTAAATTTCGATTAATTCCCCGGTGGTCCAGTATTCGCTTACAGCCATGTTTGAAGGGCGGTAGTATTTTCCGTCGAGGGTAAAATAAACATTCTCTTCGATGCCGTTTTTGAGCAATTCAACTTTATAATACGTTGTGTCGCCGTTAAAAACCATTTCCGATTCTCCCCAAAACCAGCCGGAATAGGCTTTATCCAGTTTCTTTTGGATTTTTTCGCGGGTTTTTCC
>CAZCPH010000590.1:0-1819 GCA_964500105.1 uncultured Mariniphaga sp.
TTCAAGACAAGATCCTGATAAAATGAAGGGGTAAACTTTCCGACAAACAAAAAGAAGCTATTCACTTTCCATTCGCTTTTAACGCAACCATAACGGTATAAATCAGTATTTTAAAATCAACATACAGCGAAATGTTTTTCAGGTACATCATGTCGTAGGGAAGTCGCTCGAGCATCTCTTCCACGTTGGAGGCATAACCGTATTTTACCTGTCCCCACGAGGTAATTCCCGGACGAAGTTTGTGCAGGTGGGTGTAGTGCGGTGCGTGTTGCACAATCTGGTCAATATAAAATTGCCTTTCGGGGCGCGGGCCAACCAATGACATATCACCCTTCAGTACATTGTAAAACTGCGGAATTTCATCGAGGTGTGTTTTGCGCAGAAACCTTCCGATTTTGGTAATCCGTTCATCGTTGTCACTTGACAGCGCTGGTGTACCGTTTTCGGCACCTTGTACCATGCTGCGCAGTTTGTAAATTTTAAATGGCTTGCCAAACCGCCCAATACGTTCCTGTTTGTAAAGAACAGGGCCTCTGGATGATTTTTTGATTAGAATGGCCAAAATCACAAACACCGGCAGAAAAATAATGGAAGCAAAAATGGAAAGCACCACATCGAGCAACCGTTTTACCTTGGCTTGCCAAACTGGCATCAGGCCGTTTGAGATTTTTATGAGTGGAGTTCCGTAGATAGCGGTTGTTTTCACGGTTCCCGACAGGAAATCGTATAAATCGGGAATTCCCCATATGGTTATCTGGCGGTTTTCGAGTACGGTTAAAATATTGTTCAGGCGCTCGTGCTCGCGTGTTTCAACGGCAATAATTACTTCTTCAATATTGTGTTCTTCAATAATATTATTCAGCTCATTGAGTTTTCCCAACTGAGGAAGGTGTTGCCCGAGTAACCTGTCATCGTTGTTCTCAACCCCGATAAAACCCCTGAACAGGTTTCCTGCAGGTCGTTTTTGGCTTGACATTTCCCTGTAAATTTTTTCAGCTTTTTCATTACTGCCAATCAGCAATGTGTTGAAGCCAATTTTCCGCCGGTGAATCCGGTGAATGGTGCGGGTTGTCAGAATCAGTCTGAAAAGGTAAGTCATTCCAAAATGCAACCCGAACAGCGTGAAAAAAAGCTGGTAATAGTTTTTGTACGAATGAATGTAATCGTCAAGAATCAGAGTAAAGAAAATGACGATTACGCCGACAACAGAGGTGAGAAAAGTCTGTCCCAGCTCAAGTAAACGCGACCGGCGGTAAATGTTGTCGTAAAATCCGGTAATGTAGTAAAACAGAATCCAGAGCAGGGGAATGAAGATTAGTCCCAGAAAGTAGCGGTTGGTAAATTCAATAGGAATGTCTATGCCAAATCGCTGGGGTTCAATTACAGCCTTCCGGTAAACAAAAAATGCAGTCCAGCTAATGGCTGCAGCTACGAAATCGAGAATCAAATATTTGGCAACCTGCCATTTCCTGTTCATCATTCGCGGTTAAGTTCAGTCTGAATGTATTCGAAATACAAACAGCTAACGCCTGTCTGGCAAAAATATTGCGGCAAAAGTAATTTTTTCAGTCAATTAATTCCCTGCAAAATGATCCAGTTTTGAACTTATTTTTAGAACTGTTTGAATGACAAAGGAATAGTCTTCGACAGAGGTGGTGCTTTGCTTTTTTTGAAGTATGGATTGCAGAAAATCTTCGGTTTCATTCATATTCTTCAAGGTAGAAAAATCGATGGGAGCGTTGTTGCAGGAGTAAGTGTTTTCAATAAGGTCGAAACGGTTGAACTGTTGTGTTTGGTATTGATGTCGGCAAATCCGCTG
>CAZCPH010000590.1:1829-2163 GCA_964500105.1 uncultured Mariniphaga sp.
AATTAACAGAAACAATTGTACCATTTCCATACTCCAGCTGTATATTGTTTAATGTCGAGTTGGCCGGGGTGGAATGATAAGAAACGGCGCCTGCTTTTCGCGGATTCAGTCCAGTGGCATTTTTCAGCATCAGAAGCAACTGAACAAGCGTATTGGTATTGGGTTGTTCGTCTGTGAAATAAGAAACTTCAATAAGAGTTGGTTGTTTTATGTTGGAGTTAAGCCACTGTATGGCAGGATGATAGTAGAATGGGTTGGATAGCTGAATGAGTGTTTTTGCTTCTGCCGCCAGTTTCGAAAGTTGATTGCACTCGTCTGTTGTAAGTTTGGGATA
>CAZCPH010000591.1:0-2160 GCA_964500105.1 uncultured Mariniphaga sp.
CTTCCCCCGCAGGCTCCGAAGGTCCGTAGGACTCCTACGGAGAATGCCCATGGCAGATGCCTTCGGCACGACTTCCGACTCCCGACTCCCGACTTCCTCAATAAAAATGATTCGTGGTTTTATTCCAGTACTTGATCAGCAAATAGCCAAACAACATACCGCCCAGATGGGCAAAATGGGCCACATTGCTTCCCGGCTGCGAAAACCCGAGGTACAGTTCAACCAATCCGTAACCAATCACAAAATATTTCGCTTTGATGGGGATTGGCGGAAAGAGCAGCATCAGCTGGGTATTGGGGAACAGTACGCCAAACGCCAGCAGCACGCCAAACACGGCGCCCGAAGCCCCCACCGTCGGGATGTCCATTTTCATCTGCAGAATGCGATCCATCAGGTTCTGTGCTTCCGAAGCGTAGGACATGTTGGTGGGATTGTCGTACCAGGTATGGATAAAATCGCGCACCTGCACCGATGCGTTGGACAAATACTTGCTTACGAACTGGTCGAGCAGCTCGGGCGACGGGGTGTTTCGGAACGCTTCCACAGCGTTTTGCATGGAAGAAATTTCCAGGTGGTTCACAAACATATGCAGCGCCACGGCACCCAGGCCGGTAACAAAATAGTAAATCAGAAACCTGCGCGAACCCCAGACACTTTCAAGCACCCGGCCAAACATCCACAGGGCAAACATATTAAAGAAAAGGTGGGTGATTCCGCCGTGCATAAACATGTGGGTTACAATCTGGTGCAGCATAAATTTGTCGGAGCCCGGGTAGTGCATTCCCAGGTACTCCACCAGATCGATTCCCCTGCTTTGCAAAACCCAGGTGGCCAGCAACAGCAGCACATTAATGATAATCAGGTTTTTAACAACCGGCGGTATCGCATTCATTACAGGTCGGTAATTCATTTTTTAAAAGTTGGAAGTTGTAAGCCTGAAGCGGAAAAATGCTTTCCTCTCCAAAAGCCACTAACTTGGTTATTATTTATAAACACTTTCTTTGGTTTCATCGTTTACAAGAGCCAGACCAATTGTTACAAACCGCAAAATAACGACATATTGTCATTTAAGAAAGGATTTTTCAATCTCTTCCAGCGGAATAATGGTAAGCACTTTTTTTCCCTCGGGCGAAAAGTTGGGAGTGGCACAGGCAAACAGGTGATCAATCAAATGGTCGATTTCCTCCTGTTTTAGTTCGGTTCCGTAATCCAGCGCCGAAGCTTTAGCCAGCGAAATGGCCACCTGCTCTTTGGCTTTGGCCTTGGCATCCACCGGCGAATTTTTGTACTCCTCCAGCAGCTTTTCCACAATAATTTCGGGCGACGCCACATCGAGCACACCGGGCGTTCCGTTAATGATGAAGGTATTTTTGCCAAACTCCCGGATATCGAATCCCAGCGCCAGCAAATCGTTGAGAATGTTCTTCAGCAGCTCGGCATCACCCGCGTTCAGCTCAATGGTTTGCGGAAACAGCTGCTGCTGACTGGCCACCGATTCGGACCTGAGTACCTCCATAAACTGCTCGAAAAGAATACGTTCGTGCGCCCGTTTCTGGTCAATCACCATCAGCCCCGACTTTACCGGCGACAAAATGTATTTCTGCTTGAGCTGCAGGATTTTTTTCCGGGAAAGTCCTTCGGATGCAGTGGCAGAAAACGTTTCGGCCGGCTGAAACGACTGGCTTTCCGGTTTCAGAATCAACTGGGTTCCCTGATACAAATCCTCCCAGCGGTCCGGATTTTTCTTTTCGGCTTTCGGCGTTTTGGGCCACGAACCCTGCGGCGCTTTTTCGGTTTCGAAGGGATTGTAACCGGGATTCATCTTAATCTCCGGATACTGAATTTCCCACGGGTCTTTGGTCCGAACGGGAATATCGATGCTCCCCTCCTGGTCGAAATCGATGGAAGGCACCACATTGTGTTTTCCCAGTGATTCGCGCACGGCAGCAAAAATGACCTGCCAGATGGCCCGGTCGTCTTCAAACTTGATTTCGGTTTTGGTGGGGTGCACATTGATGTCAATGGCTGCGGGATCGATTTCCAGAAACAAAAAATAGGACGGAAACGCATCGGCCGGAAGCAGCTTTTCGTAGGCCTGCATCACCGCTTTGTGGAACCAGGGATGGCGCATGTAGCGTTTGTTCACAAAAAAGAACTGTT
>CAZCPH010000592.1:0-2155 GCA_964500105.1 uncultured Mariniphaga sp.
AAAATTATCAGCGACATTTCGGAGGCCGGAAAATTAAAAGTTCCCAACCCGAAAACCGATGGCCTGCTGCCATTTATTATCCAGCGTCTGTTGAATTGCCAGCAGCCAATAGAGGAAACGGGTCACGAAATAAAGTTTGCCATTGCCCGCGGACCACTAAACATCGCTTCTTTTTTACTGGGAACAACCGAACTGATGATGGGCTTTATGATGGATCCGGAAAACAGTCATAAGTTACTGGAAACCATTACACAGTTTACCATTGACTGGCTGCAGTATCAGAAAGAGGTCTTCCCTTCCATTGAAGGAATTCTGGTGCTCGACGATATTGTGGGATTTATTGGCGACGACGAATGCAAAGAGTTTGCTGTACCATACATTAAACGAATATTTGAAGCGTTCAATTCCAAACTGAATTTTTTCCACAACGATGCGCAGGGGTTAATTTCCACTCCCTACCTGAAAGAGATGGGCGTTCATCTTTTCAATTTCAGTTTTGAACATTCAATGAAAGAAATTCGTGAACTGGCGGGCCCGGAAATTGCGCTGATTGGCAACCTGCCACCCCGTGATGTGCTTGCTGCCGGAACACCGGAACAAGTTCGCGAAGAAACCCGTAAAATGATACACGAATTTGGCGACAAAAACCGGGTAATCTGGTCGTGCGGAGGCGGAATGCCGCCGGGTGTATCAACCGAAAATATTAAAGCGTTTAAGGAAACCATTGATGAAAAAGTAAGATGAATAAAAACAAAACACACAGAACACATAGGATACATTAGAATTCTATGTGGTTATGTTGTTTAAATTTGAGTATTAAAAATAAATGCAGTTATTGATTTTTAGAAACACTGACCCCTCCCAACCTCCCGCCAGTTGGCGGGGAGGAGAAGTCCTCCGCCAACTGGCGGAGATTTAGGGGGTCATAAAACTTTTTAGCAATGAAATACATTCTTTTGATACATTTTTTACTGATGTCCGCCTTCCTGTTTGCACAGGACCTGGCAAAATTTACTGTCAAAATCGAAGAAGAACGCATCGATGCGCCAGTTTCGGTTGCACTCGACGGATTAAACTACAACACGGACAAAGGTTTACTGACACTTTACGAAGTTACGGCAACCGGAGAAAAACAAGTAGCCTGCCAACTCGAACCCGGTCATTCAGCAAGACTTTGGTTCATTCTGACCGGAGTTTCCCAAAAAAATTCAACTCGTAATTTTATTCTGAAATCGGAAGAAGGCATGCATCAACAGGAAGCTAAAGTTAAAGCAGTGAAACGGCACAAAGACCTTAGCCTGCTGGTAAATGAAAAACCGGTTTTGAATTACCGTTTCGAAACCACTTTCCCACCCGAGGGGGTGAATCCGCTTTTTAAACGTTCGGGGTTTATTCATCCGTTGTGGTCGCCGGGAGGTGAGGTACTTTCGCGCATTCAGCCACCCGACCATTACCACCATTACGGCATTTGGGGACCTTGGACACTGACCCACATCGACGACCGCGAAGTGGATTTCTGGAACCTTGCCAAAGGTCAGGGAACAGTAGAATTCGCCTCATTTTTATCTGAATCGGAAGGGCCTGTTTTCAGTGGATTCAAAGCTTTGCAGCAACATATCGATTTTGGTGCGCAAGGCCCCGACCAGGTGGCCATGAACGAAATTCTGGATGTACGGGTATGGAGCGTTTCAGAAAAAATTTGGGTGATTGATTACACCACCACGCTGAACAGTCCGCTACCAAACGGAATTATGCTCGATGCATACAGGTATGGCGGAGGAATTGGCTTCCGCGCCACCGAAAAATGGCATAAAGACAACTGCACTGTGCTGACTTCAGACGGTAAATCCCGGGCTGAAGCTGACGGCTCGTTTGCACGTTGGTGCATTGTGGAAGGTGAATCGGATGTAAACGAAGGCCGCTCGGGAATCTTGTTCCTAAGTCACCCTGCCAACCGGATGCACCCCGAGCCCATGCGCGTTTGGCCGCTTGATGGCAATGGTGGCAGAGGTGACATGTACTTCGAATTTGTTCCCATCAGGCACGAAGACTGGAAACTTGAATCGTTGCAGGACTATACACTAAAGTACAGAATGGTAGTTTTTGACGGAGAGATGAATGCAGAAACGGCTGAAAAATACTGGAATAGTTTTGC
>CAZCPH010000593.1:0-2140 GCA_964500105.1 uncultured Mariniphaga sp.
TCTTTCAGCAACTCGGTGAACCCGATTATTCCGTTCATCGGTGTACGGATTTCGTGGCTCATATTGGCCAGAAATGCCGATTTAAGACGGTCGCTTTCTTCGGCTTTCTCTTTGGCATTAACCAAATTGTCAATCATTTTTTTCTTTTCGGTAATATCTTCGTGAACCGATATGAAATGTGAAACAGTGCCGGTTTTGTTAACAATTGCAGAGATTGAAACATCTGTCCAGTAATGCTCGCCGGATTTGTTTCTGTTCATCATTTCGCCGTGCCATTCTTTCCCCGATTTTATCGTATCCCACAGGTTTTTGTAGAACACAGGCTGGTGATACCCCGATTTCAGGATTCGCGGTGTTTTTCCCAGAACTTCTTTGGGAAAATAACCAGAGATTTTGGTAAAAGCTTTATTCACATATTCAATAATTCCATCGGGATTTGTAATAATTATGCCAACGGGACTTTGTTCGACCGACCGGCTTAACAGTTTCAGCTGATTTTTAAATTCTATCCGGTCAGTAATATCCCGCGCAATACTCATTACCACCTTTTTACCACGGTAGTTTATGAGTGTGGAAGTAATTTCAACGGGTATTTTTTTTCCCGATTTTGTGGTATGCCAGGTTTGAAAAAACTGATTTTCGCCGGAAGACATTCGATTGGCCAGCGAAACGATATCCTCTTTTTTCAGGTGTTTATCGACACCACTCAGGCCTGCTTCCAACAGTTCCGTTCTTGAATAGCCCAACAATTTTGAAGCAGATTCATTCACATCAATCAGATTCCCGTCGGTGTCGAGCAACCAAACGGTTTCCCTCATTCCGTTTATCAGTTCTTTGTACTCTTCGAGGCTCTGGCGCAATTGTTCTTCCATTTCCGCCTTTTCTCTCCAGGCATTTCCTTTGTCAATGGCTTCTTTAATGGCAAACGGAAGGCGTTTAATCTGTTCCTTTATTACGTAGTCGTTGGCTCCTGCTTTCATGCAGGCAACAGCTGTTTCTTCGTTTATAGAACCCGTCAAAATCACAAACGGCATGTGCTTCCTTTTAGCCCTGGTAATTTTAAGGGCGCTCATTCCGTCGAAAGTTGGCATGGAAAAATCGGACACCACAATGTCGGGGTTAAAATTTTCCAGTTCTTTTCTGAATTCCTCTTCGGTATCCACCACTTTCGATGTAAAGTCAATACCCCCTTTACGAATTTCCCGCTTAGCCATTTCCACGTCGGTTGGAAGGTCTTCTGCAAAAAGAATTTTGATGGGAATTAATGACGCGTCCATATAATTTTAATGCTTTTTATTTGTTGCAAATATATAAAATGATTCTTTTTAAAATAATGGCTTTGTTGTTGTATTGAATTGAAAATCTTTCATTAAAAGAAAATTAATTCATTTTTTTTTAATCATTTTGAATTCGGTTTTGGGAAAGGAAAAATAGAATGTTGCTCCTTTTCCGGGCTCACTGGCTGCCCAAACTTTTCCTCCGTGGCGCTGCACAATGCGTTGCACAATGGCCAGTCCCACGCCTGAGCCTTCAAACTCACTGTCGCGGTGAAGGCGTTGGAAAACACCGAAAATTTTATTTCTGAATTTTTCATCGAAACCGATTCCCGAGTCTTTAACGTAATAGGTAATTTCATCTCCGTTTTCAGTTGCCCCGATCTCAATCTGTTTTGTTTCCGATTTTGAACTGTATTTCAACGCATTATTAATCAGATTGTACCACACCTGCTTTGTAAGTCCGGCATCGCAAAATGCAGGTGGAAGGTCGCCCACAACAATCTGAAAACTTTCTTTCTGACTGTCGGTTGCAGTTTCATGCAAAATGGCTTCGGCCAGTTGTTTCATATTGGTTTTGGTTATGTTCAGGTTATTTCGCGACACGCGTGAGAGGTTCAGCAAATCGGTAATCAATCTGTCCATTTTTGATGCATTGTCCTGAATGGTTTGGATGAACCGTTTCCCCTCGTCATCAAGTTTTTCTGCATAGTCTTCGAGCAAAAAACCGGAATAACCGCCAATGGCACGCAGGGGTGCTCTAAGGTCATGAGAAACCGAATAGGTAAAAGCTTCCAGCTCGGTGTTTGTTTCCTTTAGTCTGGCACGTTCCTGTTTCAGTTCCAGGGTAATCTGGTTTAAATCTT
>CAZCPH010000594.1:0-2139 GCA_964500105.1 uncultured Mariniphaga sp.
AAAATAACAGGGCACTGAAATCACTTTCCGACAGTTTGAAAGGAAAACAGGGACGTTTTCGCCAGAACCTGCTCGGTAAGCGTGTTGACTATTCTGCACGTTCGGTTATTGTGGTTGGGCCCAAACTGAAAATTCACGAATGCGGTTTGCCGAAGGATATGGCAGCAGAGCTATACAAACCCTTTGTAATCAGAAAACTGATTGAGCGGGGCATTGTAAAAACGGTAAAATCTGCCAAAAAAATTGTAGATCGAAAAGACCCGGTCGTATGGGAAATTCTGGAGAATGTGCTGAAAGGACATCCGGTTCTGTTGAACAGGGCGCCCACACTGCACAGATTATCTATTCAGGCTTTCCAGCCGGTAATGATTGAAGGGAAAGCCATTCAGCTGCACCCGCTGGTATGTACCGGTTTTAACGCCGACTTCGATGGTGACCAGATGGCTGTTCACCTTCCGCTCGGAAACGCTGCCATTCTGGAAGCACAGTTGCTGATGCTTGCATCGCATAACCTGCTGAACCCTGCAAACGGAGCACCTATTCAGGTTCCGTCTCAGGACATGGTGCTTGGTCTTTATTACATGACCAAACCGCGTGAAGGTTCGAAAGGTGAAGGAATGACCTTCTATTCACCCGAGGAAGTAATGATTGCATACGATGAAAAAGCTATTGGTCTGCACTCCATTATTAAAGTGAAAGTGGAGGATGTGGATGAAAATGGCGAATTTTTCAAACATATAATTGAAACCACAGTTGGCAGGGTTCTGTTTAATGAATTTGTACCACGCAAAGTGGGTTACATTAATCAGTTGCTTACCAAAAAGTCGTTGCGTTCAATCATTTCCGATGTATTCAAAAAATGCGGAAATGCTGAAACGGTAGCGTTCCTCGATGCTATTAAAGACCTTGGTTACCATATGGCTTACCGCGGAGGTTTGTCGTTTAACATCGACGATGTTATTGTGCCTGAAGACAAGGAAACCATTGTTAATAGTGGCTATGAAGAAGTTGAAGAGGTTATAGCCAACTACAACATGGGCTTTATTACCAACAATGAACGTTACAATCAGGTTATCGATATCTGGACACATGCCAACTCGAAGCTGACACATTCAGTAATGAAAACAATCAGCTCCGATGATCAGGGATTCAACTCCATTTATATGATGCTCGATTCGGGCGCCCGTGGTTCCAAAGAACAGATTCGTCAGTTGTGCGGAATGAGGGGGCTGATGGCCAAACCACAGAAATCCGGTTCAATTGGTTCTCAGATTATTGAAAACCCGATTCTGGCCAACTTTAAAGAAGGACTTTCGGTACTCGAATACTTTATTTCAACCCACGGTGCACGTAAAGGTTTGGCCGATACAGCGCTTAAAACTGCCGATGCCGGATACCTTACCCGCCGGTTGGTTGACGTATCGCAGGATGTGATCATTTCTGAAGAAGATTGCGGAACCTTGCGCGGTATTGTAGCTGCAGCCATTAAAAATAACGAAGAGGTTGTTGCTTCACTTTTCGACAGAATTGTAGGACGAACTTCGGTTCACGATATTTTTCACCCGTTAAACGGCGATTTAATCATTAAATCGGGCGATACCATAACCGAAGAAATTGCACAGAAGATTGAAGATTCTCCGCTTGAAAGCATTGAAATCAGGTCTGTACTTACCTGCGAATCGAAGGCGGGAGTATGTGCAAAATGTTATGGAAGTAACCTTGCCACCGGTTATATGGTGCAAAAAGGAGAAGCCGTTGGAGTAATTGCCGCCCAGTCGATTGGTGAACCGGGAACACAGCTTACCTTGCGTACTTTCCACGTTGGGGGTATTGCAGGTAACATTTCGGCTCAGTCAACTGTGGAAGCCCGGTACGATGGTTATGTTGAAATTGAAGAACTGCGTGCCGTTGAAAACAAAGGCGATGACGGCAAACCCGTTGATATAGTTGTGAGCCGGTTGGCAGAACTTAAAATTATAGATAAAAATACACAAATCCCGCTTTCTACCCATTCCATTCCTTACGGTTCAAAACTGTATGTAAAAAATGGCGATGAGATTAGAAAAGGGAAACTGATATGCGAATGGGACCCGTTCAATGGGGTAATTATCACCGAATTCGATGGAAAAATTGAATTCG
>CAZCPH010000595.1:0-2134 GCA_964500105.1 uncultured Mariniphaga sp.
TGATTTCGAATATACTTTTTCACTGCATCCAATTGAGACGCACTTACCGAAAAAGCTCCGTACCCCCTTTGCCACGAAAATTTCCCCTGAATCAGATTTTGCTCGTTTATCCAATGCGATGATGATCCTTTTATCATTTTTGTAAAATCAGATAAACAAACATTTGCTGGCAAATCAATTAAAAGATGAATATGTTCAGGCTGAACATTTATTGTCAGGATCGGGCATTGAATTTCTTTGGATTTTTCAAGTATAAAATTCTTCAATTCAATTTTTGAACTACCAGTAAAAAGCCGAACTCTGTTTTTAGTTGACCAAGTAATGTGGAGATAATTTCGAACGAATGAATGCAACATGGTTTTATTTGTTTGAAAACCGGCTTGAAGCCGGCTGATTTATTATTCTTTACTTATAAAACACACCAGGCTGAAGCCTGGAGCTAATTTCAATTCATCTGATTTTCAAACAACAATTTAGCTAAAAAATTCACTCATTCAAAAGAAAAATATTTTTAACACAAAAAGCCGGCTTGAAGCCGGCTAATTTTCTTTAATTTTAAATCTATAAATCACCAGGTTAAAACCTGGCGCTGGATTTAAATTAACCCTGGAAAAATTAGCACCATGCTTTAGCTTGGTGAATAATTCAAACCACCGTTCAAACAAAAAGCCGGCTTGAAGCCGGCTTCGTTTATTTCGCTTTTAACACATCACGCCAGGCTGAAGCCCGGCGCTAGATTTCAATAGATCCTGAAAAAAAAATAGCGCCATGCTTTAGCATGGTGAAAAAAGGTCAAATTATGGATAACAAAATCAATTTTTCGATTCCGGAAGAGGTTATTACAGAAATAACCCAAAAGTTAAATGAAGTAGCAGTAGCGCTGCAACCTTATTTAATTGCACTCACTCCCGAGGAAAGAAGAACTATCCCCAAAATGAGCGACAAAACGGTCCCGTTTGTTGAGAAAACCCTTGAGTACTGCCAAACTGCACCCCAGTTTGCACCACCGTACATGGACCGCGATGGCCTGGCCGGCGATATGAAAGTTACGGAACAGCTTACTCCGCTTTTGCGCACCACAAAAGCCTTAAACGACGGCCTCGACGATACGGTGATGGAAGCCGGTGGAGAAAGTTATGTAAATGCGCTGAGTTATTACAACTCGGTAAAACAGGCCACCAAAATGAATGTGCCGGGGGCCAAATCGATTTACGACGACCTGAAAAAACGTTTTGAAAAATCAAAATCAGGCAACGGGGATTCAAACCCTTCTGCCGATTAAAAGCAGAAAAAGGGGCGTCTCACCAGGCGCCTCTTTTTTTGGCCTTTTTGCCACCCCGAAATTCCCTCAGGGGGGTACTTCGGAGGTGGGGAGGGGTACTTCCGAAGTGGGGGTGTGTACTTCAAAGGTTCAAATTTGAGGCTCCGGGAATATCATTTGAGGCAAAAAGGTTCAACCTCCGGCCTCAAAGGCTCAAACGAGAGGCTCAAGGGGTCAAAATTGAGGCAAAAAGGCTCAGCGCTGAGGCCCGGAAGTTATAATTTGAAGCGAAAAGGTAATGATAAGTTCTCTGGAAATATTAAACAGGAAACCATTTTAAAAGAAAAAAAACTGAAATTGAATTGATAAATAATTATTTTTGACAATAAAGAAATATGGCAAACAATCAATCAAGATATTATTCACCACTTACAATTAAAAGGCTTTATTCCCTTTCCGGTAATAGGTGCGCATTTCCTGGATGTCCTGTTAAATTCTTGAATTGGGACGACGACGTTAATTTCTCAAACATTTGTCATATTGAGGATGCAAATCCGAACACACATAAAGCTGACAGATTCAACCCAAAAATGACTGCAAAAGAACGAGCGGATTACAACAATTTGATTTTACTCTGCCCAAACCATCATATCGAAACAAATGATCCACAAAAATATACAGTGAGTTCTCTTAGAAAAATGAAAAGAGAACATGAAAAAAAGATGGATATATTGCAGAGTGGCGAAAATTTAATTGCTAAGTATCCATCAGTTTTAAGTGATATTATAAATCAAATTGGCTCTAAGTTATTGAATGAAGAATTTGAAGACCTTGAGAAAAAAGCTCCGGATACTGAAGAAAAAATCCTTTATA
>CAZCPH010000596.1:0-386 GCA_964500105.1 uncultured Mariniphaga sp.
CCCCGGGTGTTGAAGGGTTGATTCACGTTTCAGAAATGTCGTGGAGCCAGCACTTGCGCAGTGCTCAGGATTTTCTGAAAGTGAACGATGAAGTGGAAGCTGTTATTCTGACGCTCGACCGCGATGACAGAAAAATGTCGCTGGGCATGAAACAGCTGAAAAACGATCCGTGGGAGAAAATTGAAGAAAACTACGGCGTAGGCACCAAACATAAAGCAGCTGTTCGCAATTTCACCAACTTTGGTGTATTTGTAGAGATTGCTGAAGGTGTTGACGGTTTGATTCACATTTCAGATTTAAGCTGGACGAAAAAAATCAAGCACCCGTCGGAATTTACTTCCATTGGCGAAGAAATTGAAGTGGTGGTTCTCGATATCGATACCGAA
>CAZCPH010000596.1:417-2119 GCA_964500105.1 uncultured Mariniphaga sp.
GTGGTTGACCTGATGGATAAAGGCGCAGTTGTTGCCTTGCCATACGGAGTTGAAGGCTTTGCCACTCCACGACACCTGGTTAAAGAAGACGGAACCCAGGCAAAACAAGACGAAAAACTGGATTTCAAAGTGATTGAGTTTAACAAATCAGCGAAACGGATAATCGTTTCTCACTCAAGAGTTTTTGAAGATGAAAAACGTTCTGATGAAACCGCAAAACGGAAAACACAAACGCGTTCTACCAAAAAAGCGGTTAAAGCAGTGAACGACAACATCGAAAAAACAACTTTGGGTGACATATCCGATCTTGCTGCACTGAAAACTCAGCTGGAGAAAAAAGAGAAAAAAGAAGATAGCGAAAAATAATCCGGGTTCAGTTCAATAATCAAACTGAAATTCGTAAATTGTAGCATGTCAACTGAAATTCTCAATAAGGAAGGTTTTACGCTTGTAAAAGTAACGACCGAAAAGCTGGACACCAACACAGCGCCTGGTTTAAAGTCGGAGCTAGTTGTATTACACAACAACGGTGTAAAAAACATCGTACTCGACATGAGTCAATGTACATACAGCGACTCGTCGGGTTTACGCTCTGTGCTGGTTGGTAACCGCCTGTGTGAAGACGCTATTGGCACATTCATTCTGTGCGGTTTGAACCCCGACGTGGAACATCTGATAAAAATTTCGATGTTGCACACCGTTCTGCTGATAACAAAAACAGCCGAAGAAGCTGAAGAGTTACTGAAAAAAAAGATGGAAATGTAAGCAGGTATGGCTTTTGAGTTAACCATACTGGGAAGCAGTTCTGCTACACCTACATCTGAAAGATATCCAACCGCCCAGGTGCTTAATGCATCGGGGCGGTTTTTTTTGATCGACTGCGGCGAAGGAACACAGATTCAAATCCGCAGGCAAAAAATAGGATTCGGAAAAATTACCCGTATTTTCATTTCACACCTGCACGGCGACCATTATTACGGATTAATCGGTCTTATTTCAACGTTCAATCTTTTGGGGTTGAAAAAAGACATTCATATCTGGTCACCTTCGCAACTGAAAGACATTATTCAACCGCAGCTCGATTTTTTAAAAGGTGATTTGCAGTTTAATGTTGTTTTTCATCCGCTGAATTTTAAAAAACCCCAGCTTATTTTCGAAGACAAAAAAGTGGAAGTAATTTCCTTTCCGCTGAAGCACAGTATAAACTGCTGCGGTTTTTTGTTCCGTGAAAAACCTAAAGAAGCCAACATCAGGAAAGAGTGCATTGATCACTACAAAATTCCGGTTTCACAAATTAGTGCCATTAAACAAGGGGCTGATTTTGTTGCCGAAAGCGGAGTAATCATTCCCCACAGCGAATTAACAACTCCCCCGCCGCCGCCGCAGTCTTATGCTTTTTGTTCCGACACGGCGTTTCATCCCCCAATTGCCAAAGTTATTGAAGGTGTAAATCTGCTTTACCACGAAGCCACGTTTACAGAAGACTTACGCGACTGGGCAGATAAAACTTACCATTCAACAGCGCTTGATGCTGCAAAAATGGCAAAGCTGACCAATGCAAAAAAACTGATTATCGGACATTTTTCATCGCGATACAAAAGCGTTTCACCTTTTCTGGAAGAAGCCCGGGCTGTTTTCCCCGAAACCGAAGAAGCCATTGACGGAAAAACATACATTATTGAAAAATAGGTTCGGTCATTCC
>CAZCPH010000597.1:0-2118 GCA_964500105.1 uncultured Mariniphaga sp.
ACGGAAAATCAAAAGAGTTTGTGGAAAAAAATGAGCTGCTTTCAAATTTGAAAGTGATTGATTTAAGCCACGATTTCAGGTTGAAAAGGAAAGGAAATGATTTTGTTTATGGCCTGCCGGAGTTGAATCGTGAAACTATCAGGAAGGCTTCGAAAATTGCCAATCCGGGTTGTTTTGCCACGGGAATTCAACTGGCTTTGCTGCCATTAGCTGCCGCAAATCTGCTGGTTGATGAGGTGCATGTTCAGGCCATTACAGGTTCTACTGGCGCCGGCCAAAAACCCACTGAAACTTCGCATTTTAGTTGGCGAAACAATAACCTTTCAGCCTACAAAATTTTTGAACACCAGCACGAAGGAGAGATTTTGCAAAGTCTTGGCCAGTTGCAGCCGGGTTTTTCCGAAGGATTCAATTTTGTTCCCATTCGCGGCAACCACACACGTGGTATTTTTGTTTCGGCCTACACCAAATTTGAAGGCTCACTGGAAGAAGCAAAAGAGTTGTACCGGAATTATTACAGAGGCCATCCATTTGTTTTTTTAGCGGAAAATAATCCATCGCTAAAGCAGGTAGTGAATACCAACAAAGCGGTTATTTATTTGGAAAAGCATAAAGATAAACTTGTAATCATTAGCCTGACCGACAACCTCATAAAAGGCGCTTCGGGACAGGCAGTACAAAATATGAACCTGATGTTTGGCCTGGATGAAAAAACCGGTTTGAACTTAAAACCAGTTGCGTTTTAGGAATAAAAAGCCACAGATTCACAGATTTTAATTTGCGAAAATGATTTAAAGAACAAAATTAATAGGAAGATTGAATTTGCCGATAAATATAAATTTGCTTCCGACTTCGGTCTTCGGTCTTCCAACTTCTTGAGATATGAAACTTTTTGACGTATATCCACTTTTCAACATAACTCCGGTTAAGGCTGAGGGCTGTTACGTTTGGGATTCAGAAGGAAACAAATACCTCGATTTGTACGGTGGACATGCCGTTATTTCCATCGGGCACAGCCATCCGCACTATATCTCACTTATTTCGGACCAGCTTAAAAAAATCGGATTTTACAGCAATTCCATTCAAAATCCGTTGCAGCAGGAACTGGCCGATAAACTGGGAAAACTTTCCGGCTATGATGATTACCAGCTTTTTTTGTGCAATTCAGGTGCAGAGGCCAACGAAAATGCCATAAAACTGGCTTCATTTGTAACTGGCCGTAAAAAATTCATCAGTTATAAAAAAGCTTTTCACGGGCGCACCTCGGCTGCGGTGGCCTTAACCGACAACCCCAAAATTATTGCCCCTGTAAATGAAACTGAAAACGCGATAATTTTACCGTTTAACGATTTGCAAACCACTGAGAACGAACTGAAAACCGGCCAGGTTGCCGCAGTAATTATCGAAGGCATTCAGGGCATTGGCGGAATCAATATTCCTGACGTACATTTTTTGGATGGGCTGAAAGAACTGACTAAAAAGTACGGAAGTCTGCTTATTTTGGATGAAATCCAGTCGGGTTACGGGCGCAGCGGAAAGTTTTTTGCCCACCAATACGCTAAAGTTAAACCAGACATCATCACTGTTGCAAAAGGAATGGGAAACGGTTTTCCTATTGGCGGGGCACTCATTCAACCCGAAATAAAACCCTGGCCGGGAATGCTGGGTACCACTTTTGGCGGAAACCATTTGGCCTGCACCGCCGGCATTGCTGTTTTGGATGTTCTTGAAAAAGAAAGTCTGGTTCAGAATGCCGAAGAAACTGGGAATTACCTTATGGAAAAACTGGCTGAAATCAGCAGTGATATTCAAATTCGCGGGCAAGGACTGATGATTGGGCTAGAGTTTCCGTATCCCGTATCAGAGTTCAGAAAAAAAATGTTGTTCGACCATAAAATTTTCACCGGCGTTTCCGGGCAGAATATGATTCGGCTGCTGCCGCCTTTGAATTTAAGTAAAAAAGAAGGTGACATTTTTTTGGATGCTTTTGGAAAAGCCTTTGCAGAAGTTTCTGCATCTTTGATAAAATAAAAGGAATTGACCATGGAAAAGAAAAAAATAGGGATAATTGGCGTTGGGAATATGGGCGGCGCTATTGTGGTTGGGCTGCTGAAATCG
>CAZCPH010000598.1:0-2116 GCA_964500105.1 uncultured Mariniphaga sp.
TAAAACACATCCGAATTTCCGGCCGTTAAAAAAGGGAGAAGCAAGAGGTAGGCCAGCACAGCACCCACAGGTTCGGCAAGCCCCGACAGAAACGAATACAAAAATGCTTTTTTGCGGTTTCCTGTGGCATAATAAATGGGTACCGAAACGGCAATACCTTCAGGAATGTTGTGTATGGCCACTGCAATGGCAATGGCAATCCCAACCGTGGTGTCGTTCATGGCAGTCATGAATGTGGCAATTCCTTCGGGAAAGTTGTGAATTGCCACTACCAAAGCTGTAAAAATTCCTGTGCGGTAAAGGTTGTTTTTTGGCTTTTTCCGTTTCGCATCTGTCATTTCTTCAACAGCGCGCATTTCGTGCGGGTTTTCAAACGACGGAATAAACTTATCGATCAATCCGATTAGCAATATTCCCCCGAAAAAGGCCGTGATGGTAAACAAAGTTCCGTTAAATTCCCCGAATCCATGAATAAATGTCTCTTTAGCCTCTGCAAAAATTTCCACAAACGAAATGTAAATCATAACACCTGCCGAAAAACCAAGTGAAACTGTCAGCAGCTTGGTGTTTGTTCTTTTGGCCATAAAGGCTATGGCACTGCCAATGCCGGTAGAAAGTCCCGCAAAAGCTGTTAAAAGTAAAGCAAACAATACATTGGATGTATCCATGAATTTTTTTTATGCCAAAAGTAGCAAAAAGCTGCTGAATTTAACTTAACGAAGAATTTTTTTGAGGTAATTGATTTATTATTAGTGAGATATTGATTTGTTGTTAAGCTAGCGGCAAATATATGATTCATGTTCTTTGTTATTTTCTCAAACTTTGTACTTTTGTGCCAAACATGTTAAACTTTAAAGTTCATTGCTATGGCATATAAAATTTCTGATGAATGTATTGCATGTGGTACTTGTATAGACGAATGTCCGGTGGATGCAATTTCCGAAGGTGATATTTACGTAATTGACCCCGACCTTTGCACCGACTGTGGTTCATGTGCTGAAGTTTGCCCGGTAGAGTGTATTTCGATAGACGAATAAATCCGGACGACATAAAAACTACAAAGGCTCGGCTTTTTCGAAAGTCGGGCTTTTTTTTTCTAAAATCCGTTCAAATCCATTAATACGGTTGGCAATAGCAATAGGAAACCCAGAATGCCGAGAATCAATATAAACGGCGTTACCCATTTTACCCATTTTTCGTAGGGTATGCGGGCAATGCCCAAAACACCAATTAAAACGCCCGACGTGGGTGTAATCATGTTGGTAAACCCGTCGCCCAGTTGAAATGCCACTACAGTCGCCTGTCGCGAAATACCGATTAAATCTGAAAACTGCGACATCATTGGCATGGTAAGTGCTGCCTTGCCAGACCCCGAAGGGATGAAAATATTCAGAAATGTCTGAATAACGTACATCACACTCACCGAACCTACTTTACCCAGGTCTTCCATGGTTTGCGAAACATAGTAAAGTATAGTATCGATTATTCTGCCGTCTTCCAGAATAACTACAATTCCGCCGGCAAGCCCCACAACCAGCGCAGCACCCAAAATGTCCTCCGCCCCTTTAATGAATAATTTGGTAATTTCGTTGGGCGTTTTCCCCGATGCAATGCCGGCAAAAATACCCAGGGCCAGAAAAAGTGTGGCAATTTCCATCACATACCATCCGTAACCCATCACGCCAATAATCAGGAAAACGATGGTGAATGTGAGCAAATTAAGTACGAAATAGTGAAACGATTTGCGCAATGTCAGAAAGCCGGTCAGAATAAAAATGAGCGTTGCAACCGGAACAGCTGGTAAAACAATTTCGTTGTTGCCTATTTTCAGGTTGTTGACAGGATAAAAAACCGAAAAAAGCACCAGAATAACTGAAAGCGAAATAAACGATATCCAGGCTCCGCGCGGCACAGAAGGCACAAACTCTGTTTCCGAATTTTTGTTGCGATGACGCCAGTAATCATCTTCTTCATAAACCGGCGATTTTTTAGGATTTTTGTGAATTTTTGCTGCGTACCTTAAAATGAAAGTGAAGCCAACTGCGTTTATTATCAGCCACATAAACAAACGGTATTCAATTCCCGAAAAAAGCGGAATATTGGATAATCCCTGTGC
>CAZCPH010000599.1:0-2107 GCA_964500105.1 uncultured Mariniphaga sp.
AATTGTAAAAATATTGGAAAATGCCTTTAAATTCAAATTCAATTGAACAAAAGACAGATTTTGCGGAAAAAATGGAAGCTTTGAGTGATGCAGATTTAACGGATGTGCTGAGGAAACGTAATTTGTATCAGGATGCTGCAGCAAAAGAGGCGATACGGGTGGCTATTGAAAGAGGCATCATACAATCAGAACTCGATTTGTCCGGCCCTGATTTCAGGGAGAAAAAACTGAAAAGACAGCTTTTCCCGGAAATTGAAGATGAAAACATCAGGAATAAAATCAGAAGGAGCATTTCCCGGGGCTTTATTCTTGCCGGCTCACTTCCGGGAATTCTGGCTGTTATTCGTTTAACCAGGGGCAGCCAGACAGAAGGTATTTTGCTGCTGGTTTTTGCAGCAGCCTGGCTGGGTTCATCGGTTTGGTTGTTCCGTGTTTTTTCTCGTCATGCTTTTTTTATTCTAACAGGCCTTTTAATCCTGTCTCTTGTTTATATACTAAAACTGATGTTTTCGTCACCTGCGAATCACATTATGGACAAGTTTATTGTAGTGATGCTTTACCTGCTGATTACTTATGGTTTATTGTACATCAGACGGCTGTACAAGTAAAATCTGGTCGTTTATCCGAAAAACTTCTCTATTTGCCGAAAAATCAACTCGTTTTTAATCAGAACTCCTTAATTTTGTTTGTAAACAATTTTCAGATAAAACTCAGAAATAATGAAACAAAAATCATTTAAAATTATCAACCTGTCGGCTTTTCTGTTGTTGGTCTTCAGTTTTTCTTTTCCGGTAAAAAGTGTCAGTCAGGACGAAAATTATGTAACCAGAGCATACGATATCGGAGAATTTTCTGAACTTTTTCTGGAAGGTGCGTTTGGTGTTGAGCTGATTCAGGGAAACCGCAGTTCGCTGGTGGTGAAGGCTGCAGATGAAAAAGCATTTGAATACCTGAATGTGACTAACCGGGGCGAACTGTTGCACCTGCATGTCGATCGCAAACCATTTGATTTCAGTAAGGTAACATTGCTGGTTACATTCGCAGACCTGGAACGTTTACGGATTTTAGGCGGAATAAGACTGGAAACCCGTGGATTTCTGGATTTGGACGATTTGGAAATGCTGCTGGAAGGTGGTGCAAAAGTAAATCTTCAGCTAAAGGCCGGGCATGTTGGAATCGATAATCGTGGAGGCGTTCTTTGCGAAATCAGCGGTGTTGCCCATTCGCTCGATGTTCGTCTTGCCGGTGCCGGGCACGTAAAAGCAGGAGATTTGAAGGCCGATGATGTTACCTTCAGAATAGAAGGCGTGGGGACAGGTGTGGTATATGCCACAAAAACGTTGAATGCAACCATTAAAGGTGCCGGAAAAATCAGATACCGCGGAAACCCCGATGTTACCCAGCTGATTGAAGGATTGGGCAAGGTTGACCGGGATTAAATTTTCAAAAAAAAAGGTCCCGGAAACCCGGAACCTTTTTATCGTATTTTGAATCATTTACATATCTACTTCCACTTTTGCAAACTCAGTTTTTGAGTATTGCCCGTCTTCCAGTTTTTTTCGAACCGCTTTAAACGCGTTTAATGTGTATTCCACATCTTCCAGCGAATGCATGGCTGTTGGAATAAGCCGGAGAATAAGTTCGCCTTTCGGAATAACCGGATAAACCACAATGGAACAGAAAACTCCGTAATTTTCACGTAAATCATACACCAGGTTTGTAGCTTCGGCCGGACCGCCCTGCATATAAACAGGTGTTACCGGTGAGTTGGTTTTTCCGAGGTCGAAACCTGCATCTTTTAACCCTTTTTGAAGTGCATTAACCACAGTCCAGAGTTTTTCCCGGAGTTCGGGCATCGAACGGAGCATGTCCAGACGTTTTAATGCTCCCAGCACCATTGGCATGGGTAATGATTTTGCAAAGGTTTGCGACCGCATGTTGTAACGCAGGTAGAAACAAATGTCGGTATCGCCGGCAATGAAACCGCCAATTCCGGCCATCGATTTGGCAAAAGTCCCAAAATGCAGGTCAACCTGGTCTGAAACACCAAAATGTTCCGGAGCTCCGGCACCGGTTTTTCCCATGGTTCCAAAGCCATGCGCGTCGT
>CAZCPH010000600.1:0-2099 GCA_964500105.1 uncultured Mariniphaga sp.
GTGTCTAAATCGAGACTATATAATTTTTAGCAAAAAGATAGTCTCGGTAAACTCTGTAACTCTCTGGTATTCATCATTTAAATTGATTTGTTTTGGTCTCATTTGGTGTTGGAAATGGACCCTAAAAACGGTAGTTTTGTACACTAAAGCGAGACCTGTTTTTAACTTTAATCAGGTTTACCATGAGAATTACTGTAAATTTACATTTGAAAAGTTCAAAAAGAAGGAAAGACGGGAAATGTCCAGTCTATGCCAGATGTACGATGGAAGGCAGCAGAGTAGAGTTGTCAACAGGTATTTTTATTCCGGATGAAAGTTGGGATCCGGATGGCCAAATGGTGAGGGGTCGAACCGAAAAAATTCGAACCTTGAATTCGAGATTAGACAAATTTGTTTCCAAAATTTATGATGCTTCTAATCAGCTCGAAGCAACAAAAGAAAATTTCAGTCTTCTGGATCTGAAAGAAAAATTGTTTCCCAACCGCTCAAAAACAAGCTTTCTGAATGTATTCGACAAGGTGATTCAATCCATCGAGAATAAACTTGAACACGGATACGCCTTCGGTACTTTGAAGCATTACCGGACCACGCGAAAACGACTTGGAGAGTTCATTCAAAAGTATTATGGCAGAAAAGACATCGCACTAGAAAGCATAAATTATGACTTTCTTAATTCATTCGATTCCTTTTTAAAATTGAAGTATGGCGCATCCTCCAATACAGTGTGGGGCTACCATCGCCACCTGAAAAAGGTACTGAACGACGCGATTGCGATGGGCCATATACAGCGGAATCCTTATACCAGTTACAAAGTTAAAAGAGTGGAAGGCAACAGAGATTTTTTAACGATGAAAGAGCTCAAAAAAATAGAACAGAAAAGATTTTCCGCACAACGCCTGGAACTGGTTAAAGATTTGTTTGTTTTTGCATGCTATACCGGCTTATCTTATTCCGATATTTACAAACTCAGCTACCAACATATCCAGATTGGTAATGACGGAGAAAACTGGATTATTATCGATCGGTCGAAGAATAAATCCCGGTGCAGAATTCCTTTACTTCCATCTGCAAAACAAATCATTCAAAAATATTCAAATCATCCGGTAAGTTGCCAGAGAGGAACAGTTCTTCCCATTCACTCCAATCAAAAAATGAACGCTTATTTAAAAGAAATTGCAGACGTATGTGGAATATCGAAAAATCTTTCCATGCACGTTGCCAGGCATACATTTGCAACTTCGGTTACCCTCTCAAACGGAGTCCCCATTGAAACCGTTTCAAAAATGTTGGGACACAGTTCGTTAAAAACCACGCAGATCTATGCGCGAATTGTTGATGATAAAATTTCAGATGATATGAAGATGTTGAGGGAGAAAATTTGCTAATCATTCGCATAAAAAAGTATGATACAATATCAACCCTGACAAATTTCATTTAAAATCAACGTTTTAATTTTAATTTTTGCCTTGTTAATGTATGGATTGCCTGTGACAACAAACTCAAAATAAAATAAAAAGCCATGAAATCAAATCCCTACCAGTCAATTCTTCAGCGGCTGGAAGACCAGATTGACGAGCTGAAGAAAGAACAACCTGATAACATTGAATTTTTAAAAAAATCCACAGGTCTTTGTTTTCTTGCCCTGGCAGAGTTAAAAAGAACGGTTTTGGAGGTAGGCTTTTCAACCCGGGAGGAAGAAATAAACTTCTTTAAACACATTAAACCAAAGGCATACAGTAAACTGATTTATTTTGAAAATCGTTTTGAAATTGAGTTAAAAAAGCCGGGATACCGATTAGCCCAAAAAAAATATTTTAGGAACCGGTTGAAAGACTTCAACAAGTTTCTGAAACACAATAAAGAAATGGTTGCATACTTCCGTACAAAAGCCACTCATTCAGATGAACATTATTTTTTGAGGAACAGTGAGTTGCCAGATGTATGCGCCGATGCCGAGTACATCTACTTTAATCCGGAATTTTTTACTCTGCACGATTATACCCTTTCAAAAATCATGGCTTTTGAAAAACTCATAGAATGGCTTGATACAGAATTGAATAGAGTATCTGTATCAAAGAATTCTGAAAAATCTCCGATTC
>CAZCPH010000601.1:0-2099 GCA_964500105.1 uncultured Mariniphaga sp.
ACATCTTCATTTCCATCTGACGGAGGAATAATTATCTGGCCATCAATAACATAAAGTGGCTGCGCAGTTCCCTGCCAGGTACCAATTCCCCGAACAAAAATCCGCGGTGCTGCATTTGGATCACCACTTGTATTTACAACACGCACACCAGTGGTATTCCCTTGCAGTGCGAATTGCGGTGAAACCGAGTTTGCTTTTTCCAGCGATTCTGCTCCCACCATCGAAATTGAACCCGTTAAATCACTTTTTTTCCGGGTACCATAACCTATTGCCACAACCTCTTCAATTCCAATAGCATCAATTTCCATCTGTACGTTAACAGTGGTTTGTTGTCCAGCTTCGATTTCCTGTGTGCGCATTCCCACAAAAGAGAACACCAGAGTAGCACCATCAGGAATATTTGTTAATGAATAATTCCCCTCGGCATTGGTAACTGTTCCGTGTGTGGTGCCTTTAATAAGGATTGTCACACCGGGAAGTGGTTCTCCGGCAACATCACTTACTTTTCCTGAAATTGTTCGCTGTTGTGCACCGGTGGAATGCGAAATAACCGGTTCGGCACCGGGATTCATACTTTCCGGATACAAAAGAATATGACGATCGAATATGCCATATACTACTTCTGTATCTGCAAAAATCAACTCCAACGATTCATCGATGGTTTTGTTGTGAATATCGATTGTCACCTCGCGATTGAGATCAACAAATCCCGGACTGTATGCAAACCGGAATTCCGACTGACTCTCAATCGCATCCAACACTTCAGCCACTTTTGCTTTTCGCATTTCAAGCGAAAGCTTTGCAGACTGGCTGTATACACTTGCAGACAACTGCATCAGCCCTACCAAAAAGAACAAAAAAGTCAATTTCATAAGCCTTAAACTTTTGTTCCAAAATGAGGGTGTTTTACCCCCTGTAATTCGGATTTTCTTCATAATTTTACCAAGATTTAGTACAACAATTTATTTACCTCTTGCCGGAGGTAAAAAATTTTACCGGAGATGTTGCCGCATCTCCGGCTTTTTTTTACCGCCCGACTTCTCTTATTTTATCTTTATCAATATCAATTTTTATGATTTCATCTTTTTGTTCCACTTTAACCGGCGTAATACGTTCCATCAGTTTCAATACATCAATAAGCTGCTCATTCTCAATAGTAAAAGTGTACCTAAATTCTCTCACCTCGGGGGTTAGTTCAAACTTTTGATTGTATCTTTTTTCCAAGCGTCTGACCAAATCTTCAATGGATAGGTTGTAAATATTAAGAACACCTTCGCGCCACGATGTATAATGTGCTGTATTTACAATACTTGCTGAATACTGACTGTTTCCCAGGTTCACTTTTACAAGTTCGCCAGGTTGCATCCGATAAAAATTATTGTTTGTTTCAGAATTGAAAAGTTCTACAACACCTTCTTCCAGCACCACCTCAGCCATTCTATTTACCTCAAAAACATTCACATTAAAACTGGTTCCAAGCACTTTTACTTTCAATTTTCCGCAATTGACTTCAAACGGATGTTTTTCACTTTTTGACACTTCAAAATAAGCTTCACCGATCAAGGTGACTTCCCGATTTTCTGCTGAAAAAAAATTACTGTAGCCAATTTGAGAACCTGTATTTAACCAAACCACAGAACTGTCGGGTAGCATTACCTTTGAAACCTGCCCGTTCTCAGTAACCACGTTGATGAATGTTTCAGGCATAATCTGCGATTGGTTTGTAAAATACCAGATCAGACAACCGAGGCTAACAACAAAAAAGAAAACCGCTGCATTCCGAAAGTAATATTGCATTTTGCTTGTTTTCAACCATTTATTGTAGCTTTTTTGCAACAATTGTGTTTGAAGTCGTTGCCAGCTCTCGTCACTGCCACCGGGAAACCGGCCAGATTCCAGGCTTTCCTTCCAGGCAAACCTGTAAGTATCGAAAACCAATCGGTTTTCCTTGTTTCGCAACCAGTGCAGCAATTCTTCCAACTCAGCATCGTTAGCCCGGCCTTCAAAATATCTAAAAGCAATTTCTTTCATTATAATTCTTCTAAAAGGAGTACAATTTAATTTTTGAAAACCCTACCCCACGGAACTGAAATAAAAAA
>CAZCPH010000602.1:0-2074 GCA_964500105.1 uncultured Mariniphaga sp.
GCAGAAAACGAACCAGCGATTGGGCATCGTCGGGCTCGTTTTCAATGTCAGTGAGTATTAATATCCTTGTTTTTTCAATCTGTGCATATACCTGCGAAGAAGTGAAAAAAACAACAATTACAAAAAAAAGAACAGGCAGGAAAAAATTTAGGTTGTTGAATTTCATGATGATACAGATTTGTTTTTTGGCTTTATTTTTTTGCTATAAAACTACGAAATATTGGCAATATTCGGAAAAAACAGAAAAGGCAGAAGTTATTTTCTGCCTTTTTCGGTTAAAAATTGTATTTATTCCTGTTAATCCAATTTTTTACCTTAAATAATCATCCATAAAAGGATGAGTACCAGAAGCAATCCGACACCAATAAGTAAAGCAGCAGCGTTGCCTCTTCCCAATTCATTTTTTTGCTGATTCATGTTTCGCTTTTTATATTCTGACGGGGTTAGTGAAAAAAGTAACCGATTCTTCAGAAAAAAAGCGTTACCCGGAGTTTCAACTGATCAGAGTTTTCGTGAGTCGATTAAAACTGCTGTCTCATCGAACAGGTATAGTTTGCGTTTTAATTTGGAATCCCGCACAATGACCTCAAAAAACAGTTTTCCGTTTCTGAAAATGGCAATAGCGTTCATGGTTTCTCCAAACCGAGTGCATTCTTTGGAAATTTTCACAGGCAGTTCACCGGGCCAAAGGTTTTTTTTGTATTCAGCTAAATTACCGTCTGCTGAAATCAGTGCAATATATTCCACGTCATCCAGATAAAATATGGCTTCATACACTCCTTTTTTTAGTTCCCACTCCACATTCATTGCATTTGGAAAGTGATGGGCTAATGTGTTTGTAATTATATCAGGAATTGGTTTGGGTTGATCTTTAAACAGTTTTGAAAGCGGATTTTTCATCGTTGATTTCTTTTCGTATTTATGACGTTAATTTGGGTTAAAGTAACACTCTTTTTAATCGTTGCCGAACAGCTTAAAATAGAGATAAACCACTCGTGTTCTGGCTCGCTTCAACCGCATTTTTACAGCATCTTCACTAATGGCAAGGCTGGTTGCAATTTCTTTCAGCGAAAGTGCGTCCTGATATTTCATTAACAACAGGGCTTTTTCTTCGGGGTGTATTTTTTCGAAAACTTCCATGAGTTTTTCGTAACTGAGTTCAGCTATTTCGGTGTCCGATTCATCAATAATTTCAGGGATTTCATTGTTTTGGTTCCAGTTGGGGTAGTGCAGTTGTTTTTTCTTTCTGAGGTAATCAATTACTGTATTGTAGGTTATGGCATAAAGCCACGACGAAAAAGTTGATTTTCCCTGAAAACTTTCCAGCTTTTCAAAGGTTTTGCTTAAAATATCGCTGGCAAATTCTTCAGCCTGGTTTTTATTTTTTAAAAAGCTGTAACATTTATCTTTTACCTTTTGAAAATAGCGGTTGTATAAAATGGAGTACAACTCATTTTTATTCTCACTACGTATTTTTTCTATGAGTTGCTCATCAGTTAACTGGCTTATTTTTAGTTCATTCATGAACCAACACAAATAAATTTATCACTATAAACCCGAAATTTACATTTTTTTTCGGTTCTCCTGTTACTTCGTTTCCGGCTTCCGTCAAAATAGATGAATGAAAGAGAATAAACATTCAAAGAAATAACAATTTAAAAATTTTTACATTATGAAAAGGAATTTTTTTGTTTTAGGCTTAATTGCGGTAGCACTTATTTTTGCAAGTTGCGGTAAACTTCCTCAGGCTGAGATTGATGCAGCGAAAACTGCACTTGAAGAGGCAAAAACAGCCCAGGCTGATCTTTACCTGCAGAGCGAATTTTTTGCATTGAATGATTCACTTAATGCCATTGTTTCCGGTATTGCAGAACAGAAATCGAAAATGTTTGGAAACTATAAAATGGCAATTGGAAAACTGGACAGCATTAAAGTTCAGGCTGCAGAACTTGTTGCAAAAACCGACGCAAGAAAAGAGGTAATTAAAATTGAACTGGCTTCGGCTCAATCGGCCATCACCACTTTACTTGAAGAAAACAATCAGCTTATTGGTTTGGCTCCAAAAGGTAAAGAA
>CAZCPH010000603.1:0-746 GCA_964500105.1 uncultured Mariniphaga sp.
TTAGCAGTTCAAAAAAAGAACTACTGGCTTCATCCAAAACGCGATATTTCCCGGTTACGTTGGGGTCAGTTATGAAAGAAATCAACCATTTGAACGGGAAGGTAGCCATAGTTGGAGTTGCCTGTTTTATAAAAGCTGTTCGTTTGGCGCAATTCAAAGAGCCCTTTTTGAAAGAAAAAATTCCGTTCCTGATTGGAATAATTTGCGGCGGATTAAAAAGCCGGTTTTTTACAGAATATCTGGCAGGCAAATCGGGTGCAAACAATCATTTCCAGAAACCACAATATCGTATTAAAAATCTCGAAAGTAGTGCGGGTGATTATTCTTTTGGATGCAACGATTTGGCAACAAATTCGAATAAAACAATTCGCATGAAAGTGGTTGGCGATATGTGGGGCACGGGACTTTTTAAAGCAAATGCCTGCGATTTTTGCGAAGATGTGACGACCGAACTGGCAGATATTTCGATGGGCGACGCCTGGATAAAACCTTACCATCTGGACGGTAAAGGAACTAATCTCGTAATTACGCGGTCGCATTTTGCTGATGACCTCATTCAACAAGGAATTCAACAGGGAAAATTAAGTCTGGAACAGTTGAGTATTGAACGTCTCCTGTTTTCTCAAAAAGGGAGTTTTAATCACCGGCACACCGGCCTTTCATACCGATTGAAAGTTGCAAAAAAGAATAACCTCAAAATTCCTCCCAAAAGATTTGGGAATGAAAAAGTGCCGTTTGATTTTAAA
>CAZCPH010000603.1:756-2068 GCA_964500105.1 uncultured Mariniphaga sp.
TCTTCGGATGAAAACCCGAAAAAAGAGTTTAGAGATTTGGAAAAAATACCCTGACGCTTCTGTATTCGATAAAAAAATGAATGTTTCGTTAAAGTTTCTGAAACTAGCAACAACGCTTTACCATTATAAAAAAGGCGCTTTAAAAAAACTTAAAATAAACAGGCAGCCATGAAAATCGGGATTCTTACATTTTTTCATTCAAACTATAATTACGGGGCTGTATTACAGGCTTTTTCCATTTATAAACTCATCGAATCGCTGGGTCATGAATCCTACATTATAAACTACGTGCCCGAACCTGCCACATTCAGAAAAAAATTTGCAGCGCAGATTATCGCCTTGCTCGGACTGGAATTCAGAAAATTCAGGAAACAAAACATAAAAAGAATTTTGCCAAAAACAAATCAATTTGATGAGTTGAAAAAGCTGAATGAACTGCTGGATGGATTTGTTGTGGGTAGCGACCAGGTTTGGAGATACCGAAAAGACGAGCAGTCGATGTTCAGGTACTACCTGGATTTTGTGGACGAAAACAAAACTAAAATCGCCTATGCAGCCAGTTTTGGTGTGGACCACTGGGAAGCCGGTGAAAAAATTACCGCTGATGTTAAAAAACTGATTCACAGATTTCAGGCTGTTTCTGTGCGGGAAGAAAGCGGAGTTGAAATTTGCAGAAACGTTTTCGGAGTTGAAACTATTCATGTTTTGGACCCAACACTGCTTTTAAATCCAAAATTCTTTCATGAACTGGCAGACAAAAAACCTGTTCCAAAAGCTCATGAACCAAAACTGGTTTACATGCTGCTGGATGATTCTGCGGAAAAAGAAAACTTTTTTAAAACAATCGCAAAAAAGCACCGGCTGAAGTTTGTAAGAATAAATGGCAAAAAACTGGTTTCAAAAAAAGGATTCTTTCTTTGGAAAAGCGTCAGTTCCTGGTTAAGTAACATCAAACATGCAGAAGTGGTAATTACCGATTCTTTCCATTGTACAGTTTTTTCGATACTTTTTAAAAAGAAATTTATTTGTATTGCCAATAAACGCAGGGGAGTTACACGTTTGGAAAATTTGCTGAAATTAATTCAACTCGAAAACAGGCTAATTTTTGATTTCAATCAGCTTGATGAAAATTTGTTAGGGGCCGATATTGATTATCAAAAAGTTGATAGGTTTTTGCTGGAAGAAAAAAACAAATCCATTAACTTTCTTAAAAATAGTCTGAAACTGGTTAAAATGAAATAGAAAAGAATTCCATTTGATTTACTTTTTCAATTTCGATTTTAAAATATCAAGTACTTTTTTCACTGTTTCA
>CAZCPH010000604.1:0-2059 GCA_964500105.1 uncultured Mariniphaga sp.
AGGCACGAATCGACACTGATGAGCCTGAAAAACCTTACCATCACGGGTCTGGAAAATAATCTTGCAACAAACCAACCGGAAATTGTCTGCTATCCGAATCCGTTCAGCAATGAAATTTCCATTGAAATCAGTCTTTCCGAAGAAACGCAAGTCCAGGTGGAAATATACAACCAACTGAGTCAGCAGGTTAAACTGCTTGCAAACAGGCAAACGCTGCCAGCCGGTCGCCACACACTGGTCTGGGACGGAAATAATGCAGGAAACCAAAAAGTTTCTCCGGGCATATACCATGTGCGTTTTGCAACCGACGAAATTCAAACGTTCACTAAAATTATATTTGCCGCACAATGAAAAAAAGGCTGTCTGTTTTGCACAGACAGCCTTTTCATTTCTTTACCAAATATCATTGTCTTAACTCAACTTCCCGTAAGCTTCTTTTATTTCGTTATAAGTTTCGTCGCTTATACGGTAGAGTGGTGTGCGCAACTCGTTCTGAATAATTCCCTGCATGTGCAGCAACGCTTTAATTCCACCGGGATTGCCTTCCTTAAATATCAGCTTAAACAGATCAATCAGTTCAAAATGCAGTTTGCGGGCTTCGTTGTATTTTCCCTCCAGAGCCAAATGGATGAGTTTACTCATTTTATGCGGCAATGCATTGGAAATTACAGAAATAACGCCAATTCCGCCTATTGAGATTATGGGAAGCGCCAATACGTCGTCGCCCGAAATCACCCAGAAATTGTCTGGAGTGTACTTATTGATTCGGGTAATTTGCGACAGAACTCCCGAGGCTTCCTTCACTGCAATAATTTTATCGGAAGCTTCTGCAAGCCTAACCACTGTTTCGTATTCCAGGTTCACGCCTGTGCGTGATGGTACATTGTATAAAATAATGGGAACCGGCGAAGCTTTTGCAATAGCCAAATAATGTCTGAACATCCCTTCCTGCGAAGGTTTATTGTAGTAAGGCGTAACAATCAGCAATCCGCTAATGCCATCAAAATCAAACTTCTCCATTTGCTCCAGAATGGTACGGGTATCGTTTCCACCCATACCAACCACAACCGGCAACCCGGCTGAATGCTTCTTCACAAAACTTACAACTTCATTTTTCTCCTCACTGGTTAAAGTAGATGTTTCGGCAGTGGTGCCCAAAGCCACAAGGTAATCCATACCTCCATCAACCTGGTTCTTAATCACACGGCCAAGTGCTTCAAAATCAATTATATTTTCTTCAGTAAAAGGTGTAACCAACGCCACACCTGCACCTTTAAACGGATGGTTCATAATTACGTTGTTTTATTAAGTTGCCCAAGATAAAAAATTTGTTGCCTGGCCAGGTACAATGCGTCCTGTTTCCCGTTAATGTTAATATTCAGGTCAAAAAAGTTCGTTTCGTCGGGTGACCAGCCGATTTTAAAACGGGCTTTGCTGAGTGCTGTTACATAATCAAGCTGAAGCGACTGATTTAGAGCGATATTCAGCAACAAATCAAATTCAGTATTGATAAAGTCGTCCACCGGCCCGGGTTTTGGCAGGCCATACCAGTTCAGATCTTTGGGTGTCAAAATATTTGTTCCGGTATCGGCCACAGCTTTTTTGGGATATATACATAAATTCCGGAAAATTACCTGCGCATGGGAAAAATGATCGTGAAGAAACTGAAAAGCCTGTCTTTCGGAAGGTTCCCACAAAACGCCCACTTTCCTGACGGAATCAGGATTCGGCAGCATCACATGGCGTTTTACCAACGCCGTTTTCTGGAGTAGTTTCCGCCTGGCATATTTTTCAATCAGTTTCATACGATCTGGTACAAAGGTAATGAATTGTAAAAAAGAAAAGTTATTCGTACAGCATCTCTAAAAATTCTTCTTCAGAAATGACCGGAATGCCAAGCTTTTGTGCTTTTTCCAGTTTGCTTGGCCCCATATTTTCTCCGGCAAGCACAAAGTTTGTTTTTTTGGAAATGGAACCCACATTCTTACCGCCGTTTTGCTCAATCATTTGTTTCAATTCATCTCGCGAATGTTTTTCAAACGTACCGGAAATAACAATA
>CAZCPH010000605.1:0-2056 GCA_964500105.1 uncultured Mariniphaga sp.
CGGGTCGAAAAAACCGGTGTTTTCAAAATGGGAAACCGCCCGGCTGCGGGTTTTTACCTCCGAACCGCGTTCAATGAGGGTAACCTGAAACCCTGCTTTTTGCAACACCAGCGCGGCAAAAAACCCGGCCGGTCCGCTGCCCACCACCACAACCGGAAAAAGGCGTTTTTTTAACGGAATTTCCAGCGTTTTCCCCTGCGGTGCTTCTCCTTCGCTGATTTCAGGTGAACTCACTCCTACCCTCAATTGCCACGAAACTTTCGGTTTATGCCGGGCATCCAGGCTTTTGTGTTCAACCTGAAACGAAAAATTCCGGATACGTAGCATTTTGCCAATCCGGTGCCGGAGCTGCTGTTCGGAATACCCCGTGGGCAGTTTTAATGTTATTGATTTGAATCCCATACTTAGTTGTAAGAAGCAATAATTGTTTTTGCCAACTCAGTGTTTCCGGGCAACTTAGCCTTAAACTCAAGCCTTCTGCCTTCAGGTTGATTTAATATTGCATCGATTTTCGACATTTTTTGTCCTAACTTAAAGTTTCTGAGTCTTCAGTTTTTTAAATCAAGAAGAGTACAAATTTAATCAAACCAAATTAATCCTGTAACGAACAACCCGCTTCCGGCGTCTTAATGAACAAAGAAAACAGAAAACAAAAGCATTAAGTTACAAAAACGGCAAAATGACTGTTTTTACCACAAAAAACAGGCTGTTGGTCGAATAAATGACCGCTTTTGTACCGAAAAACGGGATTTTTATACTAACAATGGAAACAGAAAAGCTATGATTCATTTAAACAATGTACACAAGTCGTATGGCAATGGCAGCAATTCATTGCACGTACTCAAAGGCATCGATTTAAAGATTGAGCAGGGTGAATTTGTGTCGATTATGGGGTCTTCCGGCTCGGGGAAATCCACACTTTTAAATATTCTGGGAATACTCGACAACTACGACGAAGGTTCGTACTACCTGAACGGCACCCTCATTAAAGACATGTCTGAAAAGCAGGCAGCCCGGTTACGCAACGAACTGCTGGGGTTCGTTTTTCAGTCGTTCAACCTGATATCGTTTAAGAATGCTATGGAAAACGTGGCGCTGCCGCTTTACTACCAGGGTGTGAACCGCAAAAAACGTAATAAAATTGCGCTGGAATACCTCGAAAAACTGGGTCTTCTGCCGTGGGCAACCCACATGCCCAACGAACTTTCGGGCGGACAAAAACAGCGCGTGGCCATTGCCCGGTCGCTCATTACCCAACCCAAATTTATTGTGGCCGACGAACCTACCGGCGCACTCGACTCAAGCACATCGTATGAAGTCATGGAAATTCTGAAGGAAATTAACGACGACGGCATTACCGTAGTAATTGTAACACACGAACACGACATTGCCGCCATGACCCATAAAATTATCCGCCTCAAAGACGGTGTAATTTCAGAAATTATTAAAAACGGCGAGCTCAAAGAGTGGAAACACCAGTACGAAAAAGAGCTGGAGATTGCCTGAAGAAGTTTGCAGTCGCAGTGGACAGTCGCAGTGGACAGACACGGAACTTTGAACCCGAAACTTTGAACCCGAAACTTTGAACTCGGAACTTTGAACTCGAAACTTGAAACTCGGAACTTTGAACTCGAAACTCGAAACTTAAAACTTGAAACAGCAATGTTCGACATCGACAAATGGCAGGAGATATTTGCCACCATCAAAAAAAATAAAATGCGCACCTTCCTCACCGGCTTCTCGGTGGCCTGGGGAATTTTTATGCTGATGATATTACTGGGCGCCGGAAACGGTCTGAGCAACGGTGTGGCAGAAAACTTCATGCGCGATGCGGTCAACGCCATGTGGTTGTGGAGCGGGCGGACCAGCATCCCGTATCAGGGCATGAAAGAAAACCGGCAGATTCAGTTCACCAATGCTGACTACGACCTGATTAAAGAGCTGGATGGTATTGAACACACATCGGGCAGGTATTTTATTTCGGGAAACCGGTTTGCTTACGGCAGTGAGTTTGGCGAATATACCGCAATCACTTGTCATCCGGAATTAAAAGAAG
>CAZCPH010000606.1:0-888 GCA_964500105.1 uncultured Mariniphaga sp.
AAAAGCCCGGCCATCACTTTATGCTGCGTGTAATAGGGCACCCAAATCCCGTTCAGGTCGAAACCCTGGGCACGAATATCGCCTTTGGCAACTTCTTCCTCCAGAATTTGTTTTCCATCGGGAAAAGCTCCGATGTATCCGTCACCGTCGGCTTGTTGACATTCATACAGCTCATCAACAATATAATTTACGCGCTCCAGAAAACGATCATCGCCGGTGGTTTGGTACATTAGTGCGCAGGCACTGAGGTAATGTCCCAGGCTGTGGCCGGCAATGGTGTTGTCTTCCCAGCCGCGGTAGTGTTCGGCTTTGGGTTCCAGGCCTGCTTCGCTTCTGAATTTAGCGAGAAAACGATCGGGTTGATAATTCAGCAATGACTGCACATTCAACTCTGTGGCATGCTTAAAAGGTCCATCTAAAAGTTTAACGTCTGAAAGTTCAAAAGGAAGAACTTTAAAGGAAGTGACTTCGGGTCCTCCGGTTTCAATGCGATTATCTGTTTTTTTACATTGAACCAGGACAAATGCCAACAGGAACAGAAAAGCTGGTTTGATTAATTTATTCATGGGCACATATTTTGGTTATTTTGGGATAAAAACCCACACTCCCGAATCCGGAAATTTATCCAGAAAGTTGTATTGGGCTCCGTAGGCTTCTATTTCGTTGTTATGAGTTTCTAACCCAACCAGGAAGTAACTGCCATGTTTCCCCAGGTGGAAAGGTTCGTATCCCTTTTCTTTCATTTTCTGCACATATTTTTCTGCATTTTCACCATCCTGAAAACTGCCCCCAATCAGATAAAACTTTGTGGTGTCTGGTTCAATTATTGCCGGCATCATAAATGTTTCATCTGTAGCGGGATTGATTACAATTCCTTATCAGTCCATG
>CAZCPH010000606.1:898-2048 GCA_964500105.1 uncultured Mariniphaga sp.
TCATCTGTTGTTTTTAATGTATCGGCAGGCAGAACAGCAGCAGAGTCGGCGGTAACGGTATCTGCTGCAGCAAGAATGGTTTCCTCTGCTTTTGGTGGTTCAATCCTTATTTCGGGTTCTGATTTTTCAACCGGTTTTTGGTTTATCAGAAAAAATATTCCTCCGCCAATTAACGGAATGAAAAGGAGTAACAACCACAGCCAGCCGCGTTTCTTTTTTTTCGGTGATTCTTCGACTGGAGTTGTAACTGCTTTGCGAGTCACTGCCGATTCCGGTTTTTTTGAGTCATCTTCGTTTACCTCCGGCTCTTGTTGCAATGTTTTTTCTTCGGATGAATCAACAATCGGGATTTCAGTGTGGTTTTTTTCTGTTTGAACTTCCTGCAGGTCTTTCTTTGAGGTCACTTCGAGGCCAAAGGAATCAAGCAGCAGGTTTTTCGTTCCTGAAAATTCAAATTCAATTTCACGGTTTTCGTTGTAAAAAAGTGTTCCGATTTTTTCGAGATTTACTTTTTCACCTTTATCCAGCCGGTAAAAAATCTCTTCGCGCTCTTCTTCAATTTTTTTTAACGCTTTCTGAAACGGAATTTGCTCTTTTTGTGAAACCTCGCGGGCCAGCAATCCGTCGTTACTTTTTATTTTGGAATCGAACAAAACCGTTTTGGTGGGCGGAGTTATTTCGTCTGATCCGTCAATGATTTCAGCTGGTTTGTATTTCGAAATAAACGCGCCGAAGCCAGGAACAATTACGGTTTCGTTTTCAAGTAAAAGCTGTTGAATATATTTGCCTAAATTCATGTTGATTGATTTGCAGGTGTAAAATTAAGAAAACATCTGTTGGAGCAAAGATTAAGTTTTATCAAAAAATGGTTTAACAACCAAATTCTGCGTTTAGCTTCGTGGAAATTTTTAAATTTACCCGGAAAACTGAAAGGAATGATTAAAAAAATATTGGTTACAGGCGGAACCGGGTATATTGGTTCGCATACTGTTGTGGAATTGCAGGAGTCACATTATGATGTTGTGATTGTGGATGATCTTTCCAATTCAAGTGTTGATGTACTTGAAAGCATTGAGAAAATTACCAGTAAAAAGCCGGCATTTGAAAAATTCGATTTGTCAGACCGAAACAAAACAGACGATTTTTTCCG
>CAZCPH010000607.1:0-2045 GCA_964500105.1 uncultured Mariniphaga sp.
CGGGCTGGCAGCGTCAATTATCATGGCTTTTGGATTAACGGAAGCAATATTTTCTTTGAGTTGAGCTATCTCTTCCGGCTCGGCAGTGTCGATTTTGTTGATAATAATCACATCGCTGGTACGTAAAACTACCTGACTGGGATAATAGGTAAGTTCACTGCCTGTGCGGTGCGGGTCAGCCAGTGCTATAGACAAATCGGCTTCATAAAAAGAGAAATCGTTGTTGCCGCCATCCCACAGAATAACGTCGCACCCGTCGGGGTCGTTTTCGGCAGCTTTCAGAATGGCTTCGTAATCCACGCCTGCATAAATCACGTTTCCGCGTGCCACATGCGGTTCATATTCTTCCATTTCTTCAATGGTGCATTTGTGTTTTTCCAGATCTTCAATGGTGGCAAACCGTTGTACTTTCTGCTTAACCAAATCGCCGTAAGGCATTGGATGTCTGATTGCAACAACCCGTAATCCCTGCTCCATTAAAATCTGAATAATTTTTCGGCTGGTCTGGCTTTTGCCCGCACCTGTTCGCGTTGCACATACCGAAATTACCGGTTTTGACGACTGCAACATGGTTTGTTTGGGCCCCAGCAGCATAAAAGAAGCGCCCGCTGCATTAACGCGGGCAGCCGCTGCCATCACATGCTGGTGCGGGACATCACTGTAGGCAAACACGCAAATATCAGCTTTCAGCTTTTTTATCAGCTCCTCAAGCTTTTCCTCTGCATAAACCGGAATACCTTCAGGGTAGAACGCACCGGCCAGTTCAGCCGGGTATCTGCGGTCCTCAATATCAGGTATCTGGGTGGCGGTAAAAGCCACAACTTCATAGTCGCTGTTATTTCTGAAAAACGTGTTAAAATTATGAAAATCGCGCCCTGCTGCGCCCATAATAATCACTTTTTGCCTTGCCATAAGAATGCGTTTAAAATTCATGAAAAATTAGTGGTTTATGCGCTGAAAAAACAGGACAAATCTCAGCCTCTGTAAAATTTTGGTTCCTAACCTTTATTAAAATCCACAGTATCTCCCGCCGACAGCAGAATGCCGCACCGCACAAAACAATTCATACTGTTTTGCCGTTCTGTTCAAAAACGAATTGAATGAATTTTCTGGCACATTTATATTTATCCGGAGATGACGACAAACTGATTACCGGCAATTTTATCGGAGATTATGTTAAAGGAAACAATTTTCTGAAATACCCCGGAAAAATCAGGGAAGGAATTATTCTGCACCGGAGAATTGATTCATTTACAGACAACCATGTCTTGTTCAGGGCAGTTAAAAAACTTTACCGGCAGGAATTCGGGCTCTATTCGGGAGTTGTAACCGATTTGATTTTTGACCATATTCTGGCAGCAAACTGGGAGAAATACCACCCTTTAACGCTGCGCCGGTTTGCCCGAAAAACGCATGCCATTTTGCTTAAAAATCTGTTTTATCTGCCACCGCGCGTGCAGGGAGTCCTGCCGGTTTTAATAAAAAACCGAAGGCTGGAATCTTACGCCCACAAGGAAGGAATTCAGCAATCGCTTGAAATTATGAGCCGTTACACCTCGCTTCCGCCAGGGGCACAACAGGCCATAGATATCATGGATGAAAACCACCTTTTTATAGAAACGCATTTTACGCAATTTATGAATGAGTTGATTGCTTTTACCGAATCTGAAACAGGTATTTCAATCAAAACGCCGAAAGTTTTAAAATAAAAAGCTTTCCCGGTCAGGCGAGCATCTGGTAATACGAATCCTCAAAAAAGAACTCCGGTTCACCAAGCGCGGGTTCAAGGTCATCAATCCAAACGGCATCGGGGTTGTATTCTGCAAAAAACGGCTTGCCTACCCACGAAGGGTCACGCCCCTGAAGAAAATTAAGTACAAACACTTTTTCCCCTTTGATTTCTGAAACTCCGACAACCTGTATTTTGCCCGGGCTGCACGACATGCTTGGGCCTTTCACCGTCCGGCAAATACCGCTCACCTGGTTATAAGCATTTCTAAAAATCTGCCAGGCCTGGTTAAGCGAAACAGCGAAATAATCCTGTG
>CAZCPH010000608.1:0-2031 GCA_964500105.1 uncultured Mariniphaga sp.
AATTTTACGCACATCGTCTTCGCTGTGAAATACTCCGCCGGCTGCTCTGTAACTTAAAATATTTCTTCTGATAAATGCAGGTAAATTCAACGAATCCAGCTCTTCTTCAGAAATTGTATTCGGATTGAACCGAAACAGTTGTTTGGAATTTTTGCTGTTTTCAGTGGCGATTTCCCACTCTTCAAGAATTTTAATGATTTCAGAAAAATCTGTACCCGGCTTCAGTTCCATGTTTCGAACGATCAGTTTCCCGCCGGCAAACAGAATGATAATTGTGGCCAGCACCAATACTGCACTACGATCTTTCTTAGAAAAGTTAAAATAGTCTCTGGCTATTTGCCTGAAGGGATTTTTCATTGTATTGCATTGTTAAACAACAAAGTAATAGGTTTAAATATAAACCATTGCAACACAAAATGCAACTTAAACACCTATTTTTTTGAAAATTTTTCCTTCGTTGCCAGTGGCAGAATCATTCAAAAAATGAAAATCAGGACAAACGAATCAATCCAATTCCCTGAAGAAAAATAAAAGCAATTGCCAGTGGTGCAAGAATTTTTACCACAAACATAAAAAACGGTAAATACTTCACTTTCAGCTTTCCGTTGTTTGACAATTCTTCTTTTGTTTTTTCACGCCCTAAAAACCAGGCAACAAAAATTACGATAAAAAATCCACCCAACGGGAGCAGGATGTTTGCCGAAGTAAAATTCATCAAATCGAAAACCGTAAGCCCGAAAATTTTTGCATCGGCCATTGTGCTTGATGACAACACACACATAATTCCCAAAACGGAAACCAAAGAGGTTGCCAGCCAGGTTGCCATTTTTCTTTTAAGCCTCAACTCTTCGGAAAAAAAAGCAACAATTACTTCGAGTACCGAAATTGTAGAAGTTAAAGCAGCAACCCCAAGCAAGATGAAAAACATAAGAGAGAAGAAATATCCTCCGGGCATTTGCTGAAATATATTTGGCAGCGTAATGTAAACCAACCCTTCTCCTGAACCCGGTTCGATATTGAACGCGAAAACCGCGGGGAAAATGGCCAGACCAGCTAAAATGGCAATAAATGTGTCTGCAAACGCCACAGAAACGGCCGTTTTTCCCAAATTATCACTTTTCTGAATATAAGATCCATAAGTAATGAGCGTTCCCATACCAATGCTCAACGAAAAAAATGCCTGACCCAATGCTTCGAGAATTGTTGAAGCTGTTATTTTACTGAAATCAGGTTTGAACAGAAATGAAATTCCACCACCTGCTCCAGGCAGTGTTACCGACCTAACAACCAATACAAGAAGCAAAACCAGCAGCAACGGCATCAATATTTTTGAATACTTTTCAATTCCTTTTTGAACACCTGCCATTATTATTATGGCAGTAAAAACCATGAAAACAAAAAACCAAAGCAACGGTCGCCACGGACTTCCAATAAAACTGTAAAACATTGTATTCAGTTCCTGCGCAGAGTGCCCTTCAAATCCGTTCACCACCGACTGAAAAATATACTCAAGTGTCCAGCCTGCGACGGCAGTATAAAACGCAAGAATCATAAAAGCTGCTGCAACTCCCATTAAACCTATTAGAAACCAGGGCTTACCGGGCGCAAGTGACCTGAAGGCTCCAAACACATTTCGCTTCGCTTTCCGGCCAATTGTAAATTCCGACAACATCACCGGAATTCCGATGATGAGCACAAAACCCAAATAAACAATTAAGAAAGCTCCGCCACCGTTTTCGCCTGCCACATACGGAAAACGCCAGATATTTCCCAAACCAATGGCAGAACCTGCCGTAGCCGCAATAACACCAAACCTTGAACCAAATGAGTCACGATCAGAAGGAAGTCCAGACATAAATTACCAGGTATTAATTTGTTCGCAATTGCTTCTTTTAACTTTCAAAATTGAAATAAAACGGGGCTAAAAATGCAAAAAAATATCCAACCTGCGGGTGATTTCAGCGAAAAAGTAAAGGCATTAAAACGGATATCCAATGGCAAACGAAAAATTAAAATCGTCGCCGGTATATT
>CAZCPH010000609.1:0-2024 GCA_964500105.1 uncultured Mariniphaga sp.
CTTCCAACAGTTTCAGCAAACCTTGCTGAACGCCTTCACCCGACACATCGCGCGTGATTGACGGGTTATCGCTTTTGCGGGCAATTTTGTCAATTTCGTCGATAAAAACGATTCCGCGCTCGGCAGCTTCGGTATTGTAATCGGCAGCCTGGAGCAGGCGGGTCAGAATACTTTCAATGTCTTCGCCCACATAACCGGCTTCGGTAAGTACCGTAGCATCTACAATGGTGAAGGGCACATGCAGCATTTTGGCAATGGTGCGTGCCAGCAACGTTTTTCCTGTTCCGGTTTCGCCAACCAGAATGATGTTGGATTTTTCAATTTCGGTTTCGTCTTTGTCCATAGGCTGTGTAAGCCTTTTATAATGGTTGTAAACCGCAACCGAAATGATTTTTTTGGCTTCATCCTGACCAATCACATACTGGTCAACAAATTCCTTGATTTGTTTTGGCTTGAGGAGTTGAATCCCGGCCAAATCGAAAGCACTGTCTTTTTTAATTTCTTCCTGGATAATGGAGTAAGCCTGCTCGGCACAGCGATCGCAGATGTGACCTTCGATCCCTGCGATTAAAAGGTTCACTTCCTTTTTTTCACGTCCGCAAAAAGAGCATTTATCCATTCTGATTTTATTTGCCATTTACTATTTTTTTGCCTTATCTCTAACCAACACTTCGTCGATCATTCCGTACTTCAACGCTTCTTCCGAAGTCATCCAGTAATCACGATCCGAATCTTTTTCAATCTGTTTCACTGATTTCCCGGTGTGTTCAGAGATAATATTGTACAATTCTGCTTTAATTTTCAGGATTTCACGCGCTGTAATTTCAATGTCGGACGCCTGACCCTGCGCACCACCCATGGGCTGATGAATCATCACCCGCGAGTGTTTCAGAGCCGAACGTTTCCCTTTGGCTCCGGCAGTTAGCAAAATAGCGCCCATCGATGCAGCCATGCCGGTACAAATGGTGGCCACATCGGCCGAAATGTACTGCATGGTGTCGTAAATACCCAAACCGGCATGCACATGTCCTCCGGGCGAATTCAGGTAAATCTGAATATCTTTCGACGGATCGGTGGACTCCAGGAACAGCAGCTGTGCCTGAATAATATTGGCTACCGTATCGTCGATGGGAACACCCAAAAAGATAATACGGTCCATCATCAGACGCGAAAACACGTCCATGGATGCAATGTTCAACTGGCGTTCCTCAATAATGGTGGGCGAAATATAGCTTCCGTAGGCTGAATTATAGCGTTGCAACGTTAAACTGCTGATTCCGGTATGTTTAACCGCATACTTCCTGAATTCGTCGTTTCTATCCATTTTCTTATCTTTTAAAAAAAATAACTTTGTAATTCTGTTTCAACTTGAAAACGAACTACAAAGTTATAAAAAAGTTGTTTGGTTTCTATTTTGACAAATTTGAAATTAAACAATTAGCACCATCCTTTAGGGCGGTGTGTGAATTTGGCATAAAAACCTGAAATTTTGAAAAATCTGTAACATATTAAACTACAGATTTTTCAAAATTTTGTCAACAGAAGCGCTGTATTTTTCACCGCCCTGAAGGACGGTGTTGTTTTTACATCAAATAAATCTGTTAAAGGAAAATTATTGCTTTAAGTATAAACTATTTAGCCATTTCCTCAAACTCCTCGCGGGTGACTTCTTTGTTTTCGAGGCTTACTTTTCCTTTCACCACGTCAATAACTTTGTCTTCCAGAATTTTATTGTACAACCGTTCTTTTTCTTCCGGTTTTTCCAGAATCATTTTTGCAAAGGACTCCAGCTGGTCTTCGGGCGCGTTGTAAATGCCGTACTGACTGTACTGAGCATGTGCAAACTGTTTGGCCAAACCAAGTAATTCCTCTTCTTCAGCTTTCAGTTCATTTTCTTTAATGATGACATTTTTGATCAGCTGCCAGCGCAGGTCTTTCACAAAACCGTCAAAATCATTTTCAATCTGTTCTTCAGTTACTTCCTGGTTGGCTTCTTTCAGCCAGCGTTTCAGAAATGCTTCGGG
>CAZCPH010000610.1:0-2023 GCA_964500105.1 uncultured Mariniphaga sp.
ACCGCAAATGATAAATCTTTGAGCGCCCAAAACTCCTTGAAATAGTTTTTGACTTGCCGTCGAACAGCACGATTCAGTTGCGGCACAACAAATTGCTTCAAGCGATCACGCGGCGTTTCGTAGATCTGGTAGCATTTGCAAAGATTTTCAACCTTGACGGCATATTCAGAGGACATCGGCAAATCCCTTGCGCGTCTTTTGGAACCAGGCAAACCCGAGCCAGGCAATGCAACCCGTGATGAGGAGATAAACGCCAAACAGGGCGAGGCTGGGAAATTTTCCCCAGAACAGCACATTCCTGGTCTGTTCAATGGCCGGGGTTAGAGGGTTTAGCAGCAATAACGCTCTGTATTTTTCCGGCAGTGCTGATGCTGGATAAAAAACGGGTGAGAGGAACATTAGTATTGTCGTCAAAATACCTACAAATTGCGATACGTCGCGTAGATAGACGCCAAGGGAAGCCAGCAGCCAGGAAATACCCATGATCAGCAGTGTCAAGGGCAGCAAAACCAAGGGCAGCAGAAATATGGTGGAGTGCGGCACGCCATATAAAAAGGAATAAGCTGCTATCCACACGGCGAAGCTTACTGTGGCGTGGAACATGGCCGCCCCCAGTACCACCCAAGGCAAAATTTCCAGCGGGAAAACCACTTTGGTTTTCAGGTGGGGCAGCACACCAATTTTGGCTGCCATGCGCGGTGTTTCCTTTTCATCACCCGCCAAATCGCCGCTTTGGGCAATAATATTTTCCGTTTGGTTTTCTTTTCTGAAAAATTCCACATTCAGCACTGCACTGAAATCGTTTGAGTGCCAGATTTCACAAACCAGGTAGTTGGCAGCCGCCCATATTTCTGCATTTTCACCTTCCCAAATCACCAGACTTTGGTTGTTTGCATCAGGTTTAATCTGTAAAACCTGTTGTTCAAACCCGGATCCGTTTTGAAGTGTGCTGATTTCCGGGTTTTTTGATTGGATTTTTTTCAGGTTGAATTCGTCAGATGTTGTTGATTTGCAGGAAACGAAAAGGACTGCCATTAAAACGCACAAGAAAGTTTTCATCGGTTATGGTTTTGAATTCAGTTTAAATATAGTGGAAAATACAAAAGCGCAAAAACGGCATTTTGAAAAATTACGTTTTTGCGCTTTTGCAGTTTTTTAAAAACAATTTTAGAAGTTTTGTTTCGCCAGCTCCGTTGGTTTATCACCGTTTGAAATAGCTTTCATTCTGAAACTGTACTGGTATTCTTTTTCAGTTAAGCGATATTGGTCGTGCGTCCGGGCACCCCAACTGTTGTCGCCGCCAACACCCATCTGTTTGTAGTCCACATTAACCGATGTCAGGTCACGCGGTTTTACATCGGTGGTGTGGCGGTTTACCACAACGTCGCCATCCTGTTGCCGGCCATCGGTGCGTTCCATCGATTCAAAGTCTTCCTGCAGATTGTGGTGGGCACTAACTTCGAGCAGCGGCAACCCTTCAAAGAATAAGCCGTTCCCGGCGGCATCGGTAATGGCAAGCCAGCGGACATCGGTTTTGTTGCCGTTTTCCTGCGGGCGCAAATAAGCCCAGTACTGGTCGGCCACGCTACCTGAGTATAAACCAACAAAAGCGCTGGTTTTGCGGTCCCAGTAGCTTTCGTGCGGACCGCGGCCCAGCCATGCCATCTGGTCGAACTGGCGCGGCATAATCAGGTTCATACCCATGCGTACAATTTCAGGAAGTTCATCTTGTGCCATTTTAAAATGGTTATCAACAACAACATCTCCGGAGCCGTAAACGGTGTAAACGGATTGGTAACCGGCAATTTTTTCACCGGCTTCGTTCACCAGGTTGAATTTGAGTTCCACTTCAACCACATTGTTGCCTTTTTTATTGACTGAAACAGCAACGACCTGCCGGTTTTCTCCAGCCTCACGCCACACGCGGCTGCGTTTGTGCAGGTTGTTTCCAAAGTCGTTGTCGATGGGTGCACGCCAGAAATTGGGCACCGGTCCGCTCTCCAGGAATTCGGTTTCACCTTTT
>CAZCPH010000611.1:0-2022 GCA_964500105.1 uncultured Mariniphaga sp.
AAAGGCAAAAACCAGGCATGTTTCTTTTTGCTGTACCAATCTAATGTACCTCCGTTGGAGTAAACCTAAGGGAGCTTCGCGACTCCCAAAGGGATAAACTTTAGGGACGATTACCGGTGCAGCAACTGCGGCAGTTTGCGGAGGGGTGCGGCGGTGGGGTAATCGCGTTTCCCGTTACTCCGACTCAAAGGTAATCCCGTCTTTTTGTTTTTAAATGAACTCGTAGTATAAGGGTGTAAAAAAGCAATGCGATATCCCGAAGAGATCACTATGTGACAATCGCGCAGCAATGGGGGTATTTAATGACAAAGCTGATTGATTTTTTTATCGAATGAATGGATTTTTATACCTGAAATATGATTATATGCAATTAATATTGAATCTACAAAATCAATATTTTTATCTGAATATATAATCAATGCCTCTTTCAAAACATTAACATCAGATGTTGAGATATTTGGATAATCAAGAAGAATTGACAATGAATTAGTAATGTCTTTACGAGGAACGTTGTAAATTTTTTCGAGAACATAAACAACTTCGGCACATACTTCAAAAGGAAGATGGATAATTCTTTGCTCTATTATTTTGACAGAATTTTTTGAAAATTTTTCATGGTCATTGAGCAGGTAACGAAGTACTATATTGGCGTCAATTATTTCCATGTTTTTCATTTACAGCGGTTCCCCATGCTTCCTTTTCCATCGGCATTTTCCCCTGATTTTTAAACTTAGATAAAATCCCTGCTGCTTTTTTATTTGTTTTTTCTGAAGTGTTTGTTTCAGAAATAGTAATAACAACATTTTTGCCAATAAACTCCTTTAACTCAGCAATTTTAAGTTGAGGTGATGAAATTTTTCTATGTATTTTGATTGTGTTCATATTTTATAGTTAAACTACTTAATTAATAATACGAAGTTAAAAAAAAATGGATATATAAACTATACTGTAATTTTGATTGTTGAGTTGCGGCGCAGTAACTGCGGCAACTTGCACAGGTTTTTTCTGGAATATCCGTCTCAAACGTGATCCCGTCTTTTTGTTTTTTCCGTTTAGCAAGGGAACCGGTCTCTAAGAAAAGACCGGTTCCTTCGGTGTTACAAATTCGCGCCAGCGGGTTTTTTTTTGCAAAAAATTAACCACCCCCGCCTGGTATTCCAAGTTGTTTGCAAATAACTTTGCACATCAGGTTTGATAATTCCGGGTGGCGTCCTACGGTAGATTTCTTACCGTTTTTTAAATTCATATATACTATGGTTACCGCCTTCACGAACCAGCACACATTTATTAGCCTTCAGATATTTTAGAAAAGCATTGCGCTTCATCAGGCAAGGTTAAGTTTTCGTTTTATGATTTTGCGCCCTTCCTAAAGGCTATTGGTTTGTACCCGATGGAAATCGATTACCAGTTCCAGTGCATCAAGCAAATTTTGCTTCAATTCTTCTATGGTTTTGCCCTGGGCAATTGCCTCCGGTATTTCCTGCACCTGACCTACATACCAGCCGTCTTCACTTTTTTCGATTATGGCTGTATAATTAAATTTCTTCATTTCTTTATTTTTTTTCAAAGGTAATGAAAAAGACTTTATAGTTTAAATCATGCGTTGAATCCCCGGATGAAATTGAATAGGAGCTGCATTATCCAACCGGCGAAAACGAAGTGGAAATTACCGGTGCAGTAGTTGCGGCAGTTTGCGGAGGGTTGCGGCGGTGAGGATGGCAACTGTTGAATGCATATGACCATCCCAGACCACCCCGTCCGCCAGTCGGCGGACACCCCTCCTGGTCCTCCTGCCGTCGGACAGGCGGGGAAATTCGAAGTACAGAGTTTCTATTGGGTTTAAAAGTTACAGGTTAGCACGAATTTCTCCTCCTTGCCGGGTTCCTAAAGGCAAAGGAGCCTGCCTGCCTGCCGGCAGGGAGTGGCTTCCGCCGGCTGGCGGATGACGAGATGGTTCTTTGCCGGCGCAACAGTTGCAGGTGTTAGGGAACCGTTCTTTTCTTTCAGAGAACGGTTCCTTTT
>CAZCPH010000612.1:0-2021 GCA_964500105.1 uncultured Mariniphaga sp.
ACCCGCGAAAACCCATAAAAGTGTTTGAGTTTGCCGAAGGGATTTTTTCCATCGACGACCTGAAAGAAGGTATGGTTTTGCCCGGCATAGTGAACAACATCACCAAATTTGGCGCTTTTGTGGATGTTGGCGTTAAACAGTCGGGACTCATTCATATTTCGGAACTGGCCGACCGGTTTATTTCCGACCCCAACGAAATTGTAAAACTGCACCAGCACATCAAAGTCAGGGTAAAAGAGGTGGATGTTGCTCGGAAGCGGATCCAGCTTTCATTAAAGGGAGTCGAACAAGTGTAAAAAATCATAAAAAATAGATATATATCAGAAATTTTTCAAAAATTTGAAATTATGAAAAGCAGAACTTGTCCAAATTGCGGATACAGGTATTCATTTTTGGAATATTTCAAAAGTGTAGCGTTTAAATCTACATATTCCGTTTGGAATTGTAAAAATTGCAATTCCAGACTTACTGTAGATTCCGGCCGACGCATGACTGGCGTTATTTTAACCGTCCTGCCTGCAACATTTGGTCCGGTAATCTCCAAAGGACTACAGCAAATGGGTTTTTCCTCATTAGTAAGCTGGATTTTAATCTTATTCGTGTTAATCATTTGGATATTATGGATTTCTGCCTTCGATTTATTCAAATTACCAAAGAAATGAACAGCTTAATTGCTTTTTAAAATCTATTTTCAGGTTTGAGTTTTAAAATATTCTAAGACAGATGAAGTCGGAAAAACAAAAAATGCTGTCGGGCGAGTTGTACAATGCGCAGGACGAAGAACTTATTAAAGAGCGTGTTCGTGCCAGGTTCCTGCTGAAAAAACTGAACGATTTGCCTGAAGACCAGGCGAAAGAACGAAAACAAATTCTGAACGAATTAATTTCTGAATCCGGTAAAAATTTACAGATTCAGCCGCCGTTTTACTGCGATTACGGATATAACATCGAAATTGGCGACGATGTATTTTTCAACTTCAACTGTGTGGTGCTCGATGTGGTTCGCGTAAAAATCGGCAACCGGGTATTGTTTGGCCCCAATGTGCAAATTTACACCGCCACACACCCGCTAAACCACGGGGAAAGGGCTGCAGGACTGGAGTCGGGCAAGCCCATCACCATTGGCGACGATGTTTGGATTGGAGGAAGCGCAATAATTAACCCGGGTGTGGAAATTGGCGACCGCACTGTTATCGGGGCCGGCAGCGTGGTGACCAAAAACGTTCCTGCGGATGTTTTTGCCGCCGGAAATCCCTGCAAAGTCATTCGCAACCTAAAATCACAGAGTGATAAATGAGCATTCGGTTTTCTGTTGAACAACATATTTGTATGATTTCCTAACCTGCTAAAAATTGTTAACTTTCTCACGCTATTTAATTCAGATTTTTATATTTGTAACGGAATAGAGAAAAAAGTTATGACAGTTTTACTTGGGTTACCAATGCTGACGTTTTTGTTGGTGTGTTTTATCCTTAATTCATACATAAAACGGATTATACCCAACAAAGAATTACGAAAAGAATTCAAAAGGCAAAATGAGTTCATTATTGCTTTGGCGTATCTTTTTATCCCACTTTTTCTGCTTCAAAACGAGGTCTTTTTCTTAAGGTATTCAATAATTTCTTATGCCGATTTGCAAATTTTAGCACCACTTGCAATTTTAAAAATTGCCGCTTTCATTTTTGCCGGATTAAATTTTGACCTCTTCCATCAAAAACTCAAATCAGTTTAATTCAGGCAGACCTGGATTTCGCTGATCATTTTTGTTAACTTGCCTTTTCAAATTTATTTTTTGTTGTGTTATGACCATTAGCGATTATATTGTTGCGAACCTGTCTTCGGAGGTTAAAAACAAATTTGCTAAAATTCTGGGCCTGGCCTGTATTTCCGAAACGGAGCGCGGTGGCAATGTATGTTCCGTCAACAGCGGCGAGGTGAGCAACGATTTCAGAATCTCATTCACAACAAACGATTTGCTGAACTATTTTTTTGCACTGACACACTCAACAGCTTTCAGGCAGA
>CAZCPH010000613.1:0-2015 GCA_964500105.1 uncultured Mariniphaga sp.
GAAATAGTCGCCAAACGACCAGTTGCCCAGCATTTCAACCATCGTATGGTGGTAAGTGTCAAGACCAACCTCTTCCAAATCGTTGTGTTTGCCTGAAACACGCAAACATTTTTGTGTGTCGGCAACACGCGGCCATTTTACGGGTTCATTGCCTAAAAACTGGTCTTTAAACTGGTTCATACCTGCGTTGGTAAACATGAGCGTTGGGTCGCCTTTTACCACCATGGGTGCCGATTGAACTATCTGATGTTCTTTTTCTTTAAAAAAATCAAGAAAAGCTTTACGTATTTCTTTTGATGTCGTCTTCATCTCACTTTTTTCTGTTTTTTTGTTAAAAATTTTTAATGCAATAAAACAAATTGCCTGAATGAAAGTTATTTGTTTACTTTTGGCGCTGAAATTTAATTCACACCATTTTTTAATGGGTACAAAGTTAGGTGTTTTAATTAATTTTGCTTAGAACTGGAAAAAATAGCCTGAATTTTATGGCGAAAAAGAAATACAAATTTAATCCCGACACCCTTAGTTACGAACGAGTGGGAATATCGTTCAAGGAAAAAATCGGAAAAATTCTTACCTACTTATCGGGCAGTTTTGCACTGGCTCTGATTGTAGTTGTTGTTTTTCTGAATTTCTACGAAACGCCCCGTTCAAAAGCATTAAAAAGGGAAAACCAGCAACTGCTTAGTCAGTACGAACTGATGTCGCGCGATATTGAGCGTATAGAAACCGTGTTGAATGAGTTGCAGCAAAGGGACGACAACATTTACCGGGTAATTTTTGAAGCAGATCCGATTCCCTCTTCGGTGAGGAAAGCCGGGTTTGGCGGTGCTAATAATTATTCGCACCTCGAAAACCTGAGCAACTCGGAGCTGATTATTGAAACGGCAAAGAAGATTGACATTCTGGCCAAAGAGGCTTACATTCAGTCCAAATCATACGATGAGGTTTTGCAAATGGCTCTGAATAAAGAGCAAATGCTGGCAAGCATTCCGGCCGTCATGCCGGTTGCAAACGATGATCTGAAACGTACTGCCAGTGGCTGGGGATATCGTATTCATCCCATTTATAAAGTGCGGAAAATGCACTATGGCATGGATTTTACTGCTCCGGTGGGAACTCCGGTATATGCAACAGGCGATGGTAAAGTGGTTGAAGTGAGTGGTTCAAAAAGCAGTCGGTCCGGGTTTGGACTGGTAGTAAAAATTGACCACGGGTACGGTTATGAAACCGTTTATGCTCACCTGAATGCCTTTAATGTGAGACAGGGACAGGAGGTAAAGCGCGGCGATGTTATCGGATATGTTGGTAACTCGGGCGGATCAACTGCACCACACCTGCATTACGAAGTGCACCGAAACGGAAGCGCTGTGAATCCGCAGCACTATTACTTCAAAGATCTTACTCCGCAGGAGTATGAACGGATGATTGCCATTTCATCGAATATTGGACAGACTCTCGATTAAAGCAGGTGCCTTACAAAAATCCCAAAATAGAAAAGGTTTTTTTCTCCATTGGCGAGGTCGCTGAAATAGTGGGTGTTACGCCATCTTCCATCCGCTACTGGGAAAGTAGTTTTGAGGAACTTTCACCTCAGAAAAGCAGCAAGGGAACGCGGCTTTTTTCCAAAGAAGATGTTGAAACTGTGAAGTTTATCCATCATTTGGTAAAAGAGCGCGGATTAACCATTAAGGGTGTGCAGAAGAAATTGAAAAGCAACCGGCAGGATGCCATTGATAACTGGGAAATAGTAAAAAGGCTGCAAAAAGTAAAAAGTGAATTGGTTGCCATTCGAAACGAAATGGGGGAGTAATATGTTGAAAATAAAAGATATTGTAAGTTACTTTGAGTCGGTTGCACCCGCTGCCTTGCAGGAATCGTATGATAATGCCGGACTGATTGTCGGCAACCCGGATACTGAAATTTCATCGGCACTATTAACCATTGATGTTACTGAAGAGGTGGTTGAAGAAGCCGTTGAAAGGCAATGCGGACTTATCATTGCGCATCATCCC
>CAZCPH010000614.1:0-1992 GCA_964500105.1 uncultured Mariniphaga sp.
TTAAGCCCTGACAAATACGTTTTCACTTCAAAAATCTCTACCGGTAATCCTTCAAATTCCAACCCAAATGCCTGCAAATTTGTTTTCAGGTTTTCACGGTAAAACCGGTTGGAGATTTCTGAAAATTCATTCTGGTATTTTTCCAAAAATTTCTGCACAACTTCCCTGTAGGCCTGGTTAAAATTTCTGCTTTCTTCTTCATTATATTCATCAACAAGATTCAAGTTAATAAATTGAAACATATCGTTTTCTTCGCCCGTCAGATTTACCCCTTTCTTTTTTAAATAATCTCCCAAAGACGAAAGATGATAAAAATAAGCTGTTTGCGGTCGTTTGATATCCGTGTAATAAAGCGCCTGGATAAAATTGAAATATTCCGAGCTGCTTAAGGCCAAACCGGAATTAACCGGCAATTCTCCCAATTGCTGAAGCAGCCCAATATCCAACTCTTGCGAAACATCAGGCTGTTCATATTCCAGGTCCGGATTGTTGCGCTGGGCATAAAATTGCGCCAATCTTTTATTTGAATGGTAACGCAGTGCGTGATGGGCCGCACGAAAATCAATATCCATTTTTCTGATTTGTACCACTTTGGGGATAATATTCTGTTCTTTCTGAAGTGCTTCCAGTTTCCCGGTTTCTTCTTTTTTAGTTGCAAGCACAAAGTCAATGTATTCCTCAGGATTCATTTGCCCAATTTTCAGCATGAATTCCATTGTGCCGGCGGTGGCAATGTTTTGAGTTGCCCGAAATCCATAATTTACAGCAGCGCTTTCGCCCATAAAAAGCGAAGGGTAATCTTTTGTTTTTGAATTTGTTAAATGAAACAGCGGCTTGCCGGGCTCGAAGAATACGCGTTCGCCACCCGAAGGCAAACTGACTGAAATTTCCTGCGGCAAATCCAGCGGGAATTCAACCGAGAAACTTCCGTTTTTTTGAATATGAATTACATAATTTTCCATCTGGTTGTTCATCGGGTTTAAATGACGAATCATGCCGGTGCTCACTCCCAGCCGCGGCGAATATCCCCGGATAAAACCGCTGTAAACCACCTTGCCGGGACTTACCAGCGGAACATCGAACGGTTCGTCATCCTTCATTTTTGCTAACATGCCGGCATCTTTCGAGTAGGTTGAAAGCGGGCTGTTTTCAGATTGCATTACACATTGATTTTTATCTTTAGAAATGCAATGCAACATTGTTTCTGCCTCCTGGTTTTTCAGACTGACTTCAAAACCTTCGTCGGAGGGTGACACAGAAGCATATTCCCAGGTTTTGCCGTCGTAAACCGCCAGCGAATCGAAAAAGCTGAATGCCCAGTTTCCGTTTCCGGTTGAAAACCAGCTGCCGAGCAATTCATCAGGCACCGGGGAACGGTGAGGTATTTCCCTGATTTCGACATCGTAAAAATTCCAGCTGTTGGCCACCGGTTCGCCAAAATCAATTTTTGTGACATCCGAATTTACCGGTGGAAAAAACAACCGGTACGAAATTTCTTCCCTCCGGTCTTTTTCCCAATGCACCTGAACCCCGATTTCAGCCCCTTCGGCTTTGGTAATGTAGAGTTTTGTGGTATCTCCAACGGGCTGGATGTAACTCTTTTCATGAATGGCCACCCAGTTGTTTTGCGGAATGGTCACATGAAACGATAAAATAGTGGCATCGTTGGTAAGTTCAACTTTTGTGAGGTCAATGTAGTGTGTAGATTTAATTCCGTAACGGGGATTTTCGATTACTTTTTGCGCAGCGGCCGAAAAAGCCAGGAATAGCAAAACTGAGGTAATAATAAATTTGTTCATGGTTGTTTGATTTTTTGTTATTCAATTTACAAAATTTTTATTTTACTTCTCCTCCGGCACCCAAATCTCCACCCGCGTGCCGGTGGTGCTGTTTTCGGTGAGGTCGGTGATTTGCAGCCGGTATTTTTCGCCCTGCTTTTCCTGCATAATTTTCAACCGCTCCTGCATCAGTTTGGAGCCTTTGCCGTTTTTG
>CAZCPH010000615.1:0-1976 GCA_964500105.1 uncultured Mariniphaga sp.
AACTCGATAAAAAAGTGGTAAACGTTTCACAGGTTATTAGTGCTGTTGGCGGAACAGCGGTTGACGTTCTGGAAAACACACCATCGGTTCAGGTAGATATTGAGGGGAATGTGTCGGTACGTGGTTCTTCAAACTTTACTGTATTGATTGACGGCCGGCCGAGTGTGCTCAGCGGGAGCGATGCCTTACGTCAGATTCCGGCATCTGCATTGGAAAATATCGAAATAATCACCAATCCTTCAGCAAAATACGAACCCGACGGAATGGCCGGGATCATTAATCTGGTAACCAAAAAGAATTCTATGAACGGATTGAGCGGAATTATAAATGCTTCGGCAGGAACCGGAGACAAATACCGTGGCGATTTTACCCTGAATTACCGCACCGAGAAATTTAATTTTCTGCTGGGTGCCGACTGGCGCGATGAAACAAATTACGGCGGAATGAGCTCATCGCGTGAAACGTTTTCAAACGATACAACTTCGTTTTTGTTAATGGATGGATCGCGCAATTTTAACCGCAGCGGGAATAACCTGAAAGCAGGCGTTGAGTGGTTTGCCTCTGATAAAACCACTTTCGGTATTTCTGCAGAAACCGGAAAGTCGGACAATAAAAGGTATGGAAGTGGCGAAACCCGCAACTATACCGTGCCTGAAACGGAGAATATCTTCTCTGTTACAGAAGAAAATTCATTAAGGTCGAGTGATTTTTACAGTTTTAATTTTAACTTTCTTCATAATTTTGATACAGAAGGCCATAAAATTGAAGGGATGGCTTTTTACTCAGGCGAACAAAGCGAAGATCTGGAAGAGGAAAGCGAAATCCTTTCGGATTCACAATTCAGGAAAACCAATCAGTATATTGAACGGGTATCTGCTTTGGAAACAGAAGAGGAAACGGAATTCAGGTTTAAGTTGGATTATACGAATCCTTTCAGTGAAACAGGAAGGCTGGAAGCTGGGTTGCAGAGCCGCATGGATGCCGAGACAGAAGGCCTCGATTTTAAGGTTTTTGATGAGGAAACCGGAAACTGGATCGTAAATGATGATTATTCCAATATAACCGATTTCAGACGCGATATACACGCTGTTTATTCCACTTACAGCAACGCATTTGGCGATTTTCAATACATGGCCGGATTGCGCGGGGAGCTTACTATTCGTGAAATTGAAAACACAAACGCAGCCTCAACTGAACTCAACCGGTTCGATTTGTTTCCAACAGTTCATACTTCATATAAATTAAACGAAAACAATGAGTTAATGGCCAGTTACAGCCGCCGTATTAACAGGCCCTCCGGAAGAGACCTCGATCCGAACCCAAATTATTACAACCGGTACACCATCAGAATCGGAAATCCCGATTTGGAACCGGAATATACCAATTCATACGAACTTGGTGCAATGAAACGGTTTGGCGAAGGACGTTCGTTTTTATCATTGGATGCGTTTCACAGGGTTACCAACAATAAAATTGAAAACTACCAAACCCTTGAAGGTGAAATATTTTATTTGCGAACCGATAATTTTTCAAAAGATTATTCTACCGGAGTGGAACTTACCGGAAACATAAATTTTACCGACTGGTTGCTGGTAAATGCCAGTACATCGCTTTACAAATACCGGATAACAGGAGATTTAATGGGGGAAAGTATTGACAGGGAAAGCACAAACTGGAATGGAAGGATGAACACGACGCTGAAGTTTGCTGATAATTCCAGAATGCAGGTAAATGCTTTTTTCCGCGGACCGTCGGTTTCTCCGCAGGGCGAAACAAAAGCCATGTTTTTTTCAAATATTTCGTATCGCCACGAGTTTTTTGATAAAAAATTGTCGGCAACTTTAAGTGTTCGCGATCCGCTGGGAACGGCAAAATTTGAACGGGAATCGTATGACACAGGTTTCAGAAGCTGGTCTCAATGGCGCCGCGAACCACGTGTTGTGATGCTTACGCTGAGTTACCGTATCAATAACTTC
>CAZCPH010000616.1:0-1975 GCA_964500105.1 uncultured Mariniphaga sp.
CTTGGTTTACAATCAACGTCTAAACCGGAAAAGTGGTGTAGTAAAACAGGGGCAAAAAATAGTGGAGATTGAAATGGAAAGCGGCGAAATATACCGTGGAAAAATGTTCATCGATGCCACTTACGAAGGCGATTTGATGGCTGCATCAGGAGTAAGTTATTCTGTTGGCCGCGAATCGAACAAAGAGTACGACGAAACACTCAATGGCGTCCAGGCCAATATTATTGGGATGATGTTGCGAAGAACAGTTTCCATTAACGGGTACAATCACAATTTTGTTCCCGGTGTTGACCCCTACGTTGTAAAAGGTGATCCGTCCAGTGGACTGTTGCCGTTTATTACCAAAGGTGGCCGACCGGGAATAGACGGCAGAGGCGACAAAGGCGTTCAGGCTTATTGTTTTCGCATGACCCTGACTGATCATCCTGATAACCGTATTCCCTTTAAAAAACCGGAAGGTTACAATGAACTGGAATATGAACTTCTTTTCAGAAACTATGAAGCAGGTTATAACCGGGTTCCCTGGATAAATTCAAGCATGCCCAACCGAAAAACCGACACCAACAACAGGGATGGTTTCTCCACTGATTTTATCGGACAAAATTACGACTATCCTGAAGCTTCGTATGAAGAGCGCGAAAAAATTGTTGATCGCCACAGGAAATATCAGCAGGGATTAATGTGGTCATTGGCCTACCATCCACGAATTCCTGAGCACATCAGGAATGAAGTATCACGTTGGGGCACCTGCAAGGATGAATACGAACGTGAAGACGGCTGGCAACAACAATTGTATGTCAGGGAAGCCAGGCGCATGCTTAGCGATTATATCATGACCCAACGCAACTGCGAAGGCTTTGAGGTGGCAGAAGACCCGGTTGGCATGGCTGCTTACGGAATGGATTCGCACAATGTACAACGCTATGTGGATGCTAACGGATTCGTTCAAAACGAAGGCAACGTGGAGGCACATGGTTTTTCGCCATACCCCGTCAGCTTCCGTTCCATCATTCCCAAAAAAGAGGAATGCAGCAACCTGCTGGTTCCGGTTTGTGTAAGCGCAACCCATATCGCTTTCGGCTCCATTCGCATGGAACCGGTGTTTATGGTTTTAGGGCAGTCGGCAGCTACTGCAGCAACTTTAGCCATCGATGAAAACATTGCCGTTCAGGATGTGGAATACGAAAAGCTGAAAACGCTCCTGCTCGAAAAAGGACAAGTGTTGACAATGGAAGATGCAATTCAAAACTAATATTTACACAGGTTAAAAGAAAACAAGTTGTAACAATTTTACTTTTAGGAAACCATTGTGAAATGCAAAAAATAATTGAAAACAAAAAACTGGAACTTAAATACAAAAAGGGATTTGGTGCATGGACTTACCACCTCATAATTCCCGGCACAGCTCACATTGAAGGAAAATGGGGCGATTTGAAAGTTTCGGGATTGATTGATGATTACGAGCTGAAAGAGATGAATCTGGCCCCAAGAAAAAACGAGGATAAAATGATTTCAATTAACAAAGAAATAAGAAATGCAATTGGTAAAAGCGGTGGTGACGTGGTTACTGTTACTTTGTATTTGCATACGCAGAACAGCATAACCGAAAAATCGGAAATAGTTGCCATTCTGGAAGATGCCGGAGTTTTAAAATCTTTTCAAGCCCTAAACGCCATCAAACAGAAAGAAATCATTCGGGATATTCTTACGACAAAAACAGAAGCCAAACAAATTGAAAAAATCAACAGGTACGTTCATCAATTTTTTCATTAAAGCAGCCAGATGCACATCAGAAAATACAATAAAGACAAAGACGAAAGCCAGTTGATGAAAATGATTGGCAATGAAAAAGACTGGGATTATGCCAACGATTTGCTGGCTGAAAAATATAAACTGGCTTTGGAAAAGTCGGTAACCTATGTTGCTTATCATGACAGTGAGCTGTGTGGATTCTCCCGGTCGATCGACGATTGTG